>JBGTCB010000001.1:0-1834 GCA_041748995.1 Saprospiraceae bacterium
CATCGATCCGGTTGCGACACACAATGAAGCTTTTTGGGGATCGGAATTTCCTAAAGCAGTCAAGTGGCTCTTTTTTGATCACGACTAACAAAAATTAAACACGCAGTCGTTAGATCCCAAGACTCATAATCCTCTGGAAAAGCCGACCTTCCTGAAGAGAAGCGAATGACTCTCTGGAAATCTGACAGATCCGAACAATAAAAGACTCCCTGATTGACTATAAATTTAAAATTATCTCATGCAATTTAAATTCAGATCCAAATCTGTTAGCACGGCTAACCTCACTATTATTCCATTCGATCAGCAATATTGGGATGAAAGCACAACCGACTATTTGAAAGCGCATTACGGCATTATTTTTAATCCGAAAGCAGGAATTAAAAATAATTATGAAATTTTTAAATCGGTGGTGGGAAGTGAGGTACGACCGTTCGCCCTGATTAATCTTTCCGGAAAATTCAATCATCAGGCTATTCAACAAATATGGTTGGATTTTGCTATCGCCCAAAAGGATTTGTTCAGCAATAAAATACAAATTGAATTAAAAGGTGTTGATGCTTCTCTGGTCATTCCTGCCATTGTGCAAGCCATGGAATTGGCTTCCTACAACCTGGCTTTGTATCAGACGCAAAAAAAGGAATTTCATCCTCTGAGTGATCCGAAGGCCGAAATTACATTCGTGGCAGAGAACTCCATTGCCAAAGCATCAAAAACCAGTATAAAGCAAATTCAGACCATTACCCGATATCAGAAAGAAGTGATGGATCTGGTCAACGCTCCTCATAATAAAGTCGATACGGAAAATATTGTCAATTGGGTAAAATCCCAATCAAAAAACAGCAACCTGAAGGTAACCGTTTTTAATAAGGCAAAAATGGAAAAGACCGGACTGCAGGCGGTGTTGGCAGTAAACCGGGGTAGTGAATCAGAGCCGGCATTTATTATTGCGGAATATACCGGCAACAAAAAAAAGGACGCCGGAAGGATAGGTTTAATCGGTAAGGGTGTCACCTTTGACACTGGAGGATTGTCGATCAAGCCGTCAAACAACCTGCATTATATGAAGAGCGATATGGGAGGTGCGGCGACGGTTTTAGGTACCATTGCTGCCGTGGCGGCTTTAAAATGGCCAGTTAATATTATAGCAATTGCACCGGTCACCGACAATGTAGTCGATGCCAAATCCTTCAAACCGGGAGATGTGATAGACAGCTATAGTGGCAAAACCATTGAGATCATTGATACCGATGCCGAAGGACGATTGGTTCTGGCGGATGCCCTCTCCTATATGGTAAAAAATTATGAAGTCGATCACATCATCGATCTGGCCACGCTCACGGGGAGTTGTGTCCGTACTTTTGGCAGTGTTTGTGCCTGTCTGTTTTCCAACGATGACGAACTCGCTGATGCGCTCACTCACTGTGGCCAGCAGACAGGAGAAAAAGTATGGTCACTTCCCCTCTGGGATGAATACGGCGATGAAATGAAATCGGATATTGCCGACATTAAAAACCTGTCAGCCAAACCGGTTGCCGGCGCTATTACTGCTGCTAAATTTCTCCAGGCATTTACGTCAGATCATCCTTCCTGGGCGCACCTGGACATCGCCGGGGTAGCTTTTGGAGATACCAAATTCGGCAAGAGCAAAGCAGCAACCGGATGGGGAGTGCATTTATTATGTGCTTTTGTAAAGGATTTTACCCGGTAAAGTTTTAAATCGTTTTGAAATCAATTGAAATAAGACACCTTTATGGAGGAGAATAAAATATTCGAGCTTATCAGCCGGGGCAGAACAGATTTTATTGTGCAGTTAATAAAAAAACCAAATTGGATG
>JBGTCB010000002.1:0-4787 GCA_041748995.1 Saprospiraceae bacterium
TTGGGTAATGGCATCGTAGGTTTGGTATCCTCGCCGGAGCCTCTTAAGGTAAAAGATGTTGTTTTAAACGGAGCCTATGATTACTATCAAAGGGGCAGGGTATCGAATATATTAAAGACATTTAATCATGTCAATATGAATTTGGATATTGATGGCAGGCGAGTAGGTAGGTCTGATATAAGTGATTATGTGCAGGAGCTGGATATGAAATCAGCCACGTTGGTTACCACTTTTACCATTGCCGGTAAGGCAGAGGTAAAAAGTACTTTATTGTCTTTACGCAACCTGCCGTACACCGCCTTGCATGTCATCGAAATCACTGCTTTAAATGATATTCTGATTTCACCTATGAGCGTTATTGAAGCTCCCAGCCATTTGGTGGATGTCCGTAATTATTTTGCAGAGATTGACCGGCCACATGTGAAAATACCCTTACTGACCTCGGTGGCCTTGAGTCCTTCCGGTCGGCTGAAAGTGGCGGC
Source organism: Saprospiraceae bacterium (assembly GCA_041748995.1). Lineage (GTDB taxonomy): Bacteria > Bacteroidota > Bacteroidia > Chitinophagales > Saprospiraceae > JABDMH01. The sequence continues at coordinate 483 of JBGTCB010000002.1, forward strand.
AAGTAATAGTTTTATTTTTAACGAACCCCATGGTGAGGAACCCGATTTAATTCATGAGGACTGGGATTACAACATGCACCTCGCCAAATTTCATAAGTCATTAAAAAAGGGAGAGAAATATACCTTTAGTGTGGTTGCCTCTACCGTTTCTTCGGAGCAATATGAAGACCCCCACAATGAAGCAGAACGATTGTCGATCTTTGCAATGCTGGAAGGAAAAGACCGCTTAATTAAAGCGCACGAAATGGCCTGGGAGGATCTTTGGAATAGTGGTGATATCATCGTCGATGGGTCGGAAGATCTTACACGAGACATCCGGTTTGCCATTTACCATTTGTATTCCTTCGCCAGGGAAGGCACCGCTTACTCCTTATCACCTATGGGTCTGTCCGGACTGGGTTACAATGGACATGTATTTTGGGACACCGAACTTTGGATGTATCCTCCTCTCTTAATGCTGCAACCTGAAATAGCCAAATCATTGCTGGAATACCGGTTCGAAAGGTTGGAGGCTGCAAAGCAAAACGCTTTTGCTCATGGCTATGCTGGCGCCATGTTTCCCTGGGAATCGGCCGGTGATGGGTCAGAGGATACACCGGTTTGGGCGCTTACAGGACCGTTTCAACATCACATCAGCGGATGTATTGCCTGGGCATGCTGGAAATATTACCAGGTGACGGGAGATCAGATCTGGTTGCGGGAAAAAGGCTGGCCAATCCTCGAAAATGTTGCCAAATTCTGGTGTAGCCGGGTGGAGCGGAATGGTGTCGGAAACTATGATATCAATAATGTGATTGGCGCCAATGAATGGCTGGAAAATATTGACAACAATGCATTTACCAATGGCATGGCTATTACCTCACTTCGATATGCCATTGCTGCTGCCGGGGTGCTGGGTATCGAAGCTGACCCGGACTGGGATTTGGTCGCAAAGAATATTCCGATCTTAAAAATGGAGGATGGTACCACCAAAGAAAATGCAAGCTACCTGGGTGAAATGATCAAACAGGCCGATGTCAATTTATTGGCTTACCCACTGAATATTATCGAAGACGCAGGTCAGATCAGAAAGGATTTAGACTATTATTTGCCACGGATGTCACCGGAAGGACCAGCGATGGGAGCTGCGATCCTGGCCATTTTATCCAATCAATTAGGTGATTCTGAAAAAGCCGCAACGATTTTCTCCGATTCATATAAAAATAATGAAGTACCCCCGTTTGGAGTCATTGCAGAAACCGCGGGTGGCTCCAATCCATATTTTGCTACCGGAGCGGGTGGTATGTTGCAGGCGGTATTAGCAGGTTTTGGTGGACTTCGATTCACTGATCAGGGAATCGGGCAAATATCTTCAAAAATACCGGCGGGCTGGAAGGCGCTAAAAATCACCGGTATTGGTCAGCAGAATGAGGTATTTGAGGTCAGAGAATGAACAGAAATAAACCAAACGAAATTGATTATTTGCAGACACTTCATGCGGTTATGAAACCATTATTTTCATTGTTTTTATTGCTCCTTTTTATCGCCTGTCAACAAACTGATCGGGTACCGGAGTTTTCAGGTATCAGGATTATAGAACATCCTTCGGTAATAGGCGGGCAGTCTTATTTATTTACTTCGGAGGATGAGAGCATGTTTTCTTCATGGCTGGAGTATATCGATGATTCATTGGTGGAATTCAGATATAGTCGATTTGAAAATAGTGAGTGGTCTCCTTCTCAGAAAATTGCCTCCGGGGATAATTGGTTTGTTAATTGGGCTGATTTTCCTTCCATCGCAGTCGAGGGACAATGGATAGTAGCCCATTGGTTGCAGTACCGGGGTCAGGGCACCTACGAGTATGATGTACATATAACTCAGACCTCCGATGGCCAAACCTGGGACCCGTCATTTATACCGCACAGGGACAGTATTGCTGCAGAGCATGGTTTTGCCACTCTATTGCCCCTCCAAAGGGGAAATATGCTTGCCGTTTGGCTGGATGGCCGCCATACCGGTGCCCCAACTTCTGAGGAACGTACACATGATCATCACACCGGAGTCATGACACTGCGTTCGGCCATTTTTAACCGGGACGGCAAACTTACAGAAGAGACAGAACTGGATGAACGGGTTTGCGACTGTTGCCAGACCGATGCGGCCTTGCTTTCCGACGGTCCGATTGTGGTGTACCGTGATCGGTCTTCCGATGAAATCAGAGATATCTATGTTGTCCGGCAGATCCGGGGTCAATGGCAGGAACCGCGGGCAGTCCATCATGATGGCTGGAAAATTGGAGGATGTCCTGTAAATGGACCTTCGATTGTTGCCAGGGGCAATCAGGTTGCGGTAGCCTGGTTCACCCAAGCCGGAGATAGAGCCCGGGTCAAACTCGCTTTTTCAACGGATATGGGAGATTCCTTTGGGCAACCGGTTATCATCAGTGAAGGTGACCCTGCCGGACGGGTTGATCTGGCTTTTATTGATGAGACACATGTACTGATCAGCTGGTTAGAAAATATACAAGATGGTAGCGCGATGATACGGGGTATGTTTGTCAGAACCGATGGCTGGGCTTCCAATCCATTTGATATCGTAAAGACTTCCCAGTCACGAAAATCCGGATTTCCCCGGTTAGCGGTATTGAATGATCAAATCTACCTGTCCTGGACCGAATTGACCGGTGACCAAAGCAGGATTCGTACCTGTGAAATTTTCTTGTAACATTGGGGTATCTTTTCAATCATCACCTGACACTATAAACTGAGCTTTTCCCAGTACGAGCCGGTCTACCGGTACATCATGATCGGTGTAGGGCAATGAAGGAGCCAGTTGCAATGGAAAACCCACTCCGATTTTCAGAACCCCGGGATACTGAGCAAGAAAGTAATCATAGTACCCACCTCCGTATCCAATACGATAGCCATTGCGAGCAAATAATACACCGGGTACCAAAATCAAGTCATAAGCTCCCTCATAAATTAAGTCCGAAGAAGATTCCCGAATCCCAAAATTGTTTACCCGAAGGTGATCCAGGTCTGTAGTTTCAACATGGATCATCTCTGGTTTTTTTCGAATTTTTGGTGTGATAATTTTTATATTATTTTTCAGGCAAAATGTTAAAAAAGGAAAAATATTTATTTCACTTCCAAAGGGTATAAAACTATGGATTACCCTGACTGGTGATTCCTTACAAATATCTATTAGCAAGCTACATGATTGCTCCGATAACTTATTTCGCAAGGCTTCGGGCATTTTGTCACGCCGGGACAAATAATGTTTTCTAAATTTCCCCTTGAGATCCGTCAGCTCCGACATGTGATTGATCTTTAATGCTGGATAAAAATTGGTGAAAGATGGAAATATATAAAGGATTGATGGCATTATCTGCAGAAAACCGTTCGATCTGGCGGTCCTGGCTACAAGATAACCATCTTGCCCGTCAATCGGTGTGGTTGATCATTTATCGTAAAACATCCGGGCAGTCAAGCATATATTATGAGGAAGCCGTAGAAGAAGCTCTATGCTATGGGTGGGTCGACAGTAAAGGAAACAAGCGGGATCCTGAAAGTTATTATTTGTTGTTTGCCAAAAGGAATCCTAAAAGTAAATGGAGTAAGATTAACAAAAACCGGATTGCAAAATTACTGGAGCAGGGGCAGATGTCTAAAGCCGGAATAGAGGTAGTGGAGGCAGCCAAACAAAATGGTGCCTGGACTGCCCTGGATGATATTGATGATCTGGTGATACCAGCGGATCTAAAAAATGCATTGGATTTCTATACTGGATCCTTTGAGCAATTTGATACATTTCCACCCTCTGCAAAGAAAGGCATCCTGGAGTGGATCCAAAATGCTAAACGGCCGGAAACCCGGAAAAAGCGAATTACTGAAACTGCCCGGCTGGCCCAAAACGGAGTTAGAGCAAATCAGTGGAAGAAGGGCTAGGAGGGTGTTGAAATACTCAGATTGATTCTGAAGCCGTAAATCGTCGTCTCTGGCGCGGCGAGACGAAGAAAGCTTATGTAGATTTCCGGCGTCAAAAATTGATGCCAATTCCAGCATCTTTGTTGCGCTATACTGCGTTACAAAGCCTCGTCCGAGCTATGGCTCTGCCTGCGTTTTCTGCCTTGTCTAGCGCAAAAATCTGCTTGTAATTATTCATCATTTCCAACCCCGGAGATCTACTGGAAGTGTAACTGACTGAGGATCAACAAAGCCAGAGGCGACGAGAACGACTGATCATTAAATAGTGAAAACTTCACATGGAAGAAATCAGGACGAGTTGAGTATTTCAACAGCCTCCTAGATGTTGTGCAGGGTCCTG
>JBGTCB010000003.1:0-3560 GCA_041748995.1 Saprospiraceae bacterium
TAACACCGGCAGAAAGAAAATGACTACCAGTGATGCGATGGTGGTGAGGGTTGAGGCGACCAGGGCGGGGAAGACCAACAGATTGCGTTGCCGGTACAGATGATGGGAAAGCACAATCGCATTGTCGATGATAATGCCAAATGACACGGTAATACCTGCCAGGGCATACAGATGTAATTGAACGGAAAATAGATAATAGAAGATCGAGGCCAGAGCCAGATTAACCAGTAATGCCAGGATAATAGCAATGAAATAGCGCACATTGAAATACACGACAAACAAAAACAGCATGAGAATGCCCAGGCTGAGTAAAGTGCGCTGTTTAATTTTTGACAACTCCAGGCGCAAATATTCGGTCGCGTCGTCGTCGAGATATAGTTGATAAGAAGGAGGTAAAGTGGATTCGAGATTTTGGATCGCTGCTTTTACCTGCACCGCGAGGTCTAATTGGTTAACCTGCTCTTCGGGGTAGATGAGCAGGCGGACACTGTTTTTGCCATTGATCCGGTAATAATTGTGAGGTATTTGTTCGGTATGAATAATGCTGGCCAGATCAGCCAGAAATATCGGCTGACCCTGACGGCTGGTTACCGGTATTTTTTGCCAGGCCACCTGATCCTGATCTTGCGTATTGTTTTGGATCCGTACGGCAAACTGTTGATCATCCAGATAGGTGATGCCCGCTATTTGGTTTTCGAAAGCCAGGCGAATGGCGGTGATTAAATCCGCTTTCCGAAGCTGCATCTGTCGCATCCGGTCTTCATCAAATAAGATAAGCCATTCTTCTTCCTGGCCCCCTTGTACTTTTATACGCTGGATGCCATTGGTCAGGCCCAGTTGCGGGCTGAGCGCTTCCAGGGCATAGGTATAAATGGCACTTATTTCATCCTGTCCCCCCAGCGAGTAAGTGAGGATCGGACGATCCTGGATCTCGCGGTCGGGGTCAAGCAGGTATATGGTTGGATACAACACACCCTCCGGCAGACTGGGGTAAATCTGGCGGATTTTGGAGGCGATTTCGAACCGAAGGTAGTCCAGCTCCTGGTTTTTCATGGTCTCCAGCGTAATTCGACCGGTACCCAATTCAGAAACCGAATAAATCCGTTCGATGCCCTGTATTAAAGCAAAGGAAGCTTCCAGAGTGGAGACCACTTCGCGCTCCATGGTGAGTGGTGATGCACCTGGCCATTGTATTTGTATGGTAAAACCAGGCTCGCGGTATTGAGGCAGATATTGCAGGGATAGCTTCGGCAGTAGTGCCACTCCAATCACGCATAACAGGGTAAATCCGGCAAGAACTCCGAACGATTGTTTTTTAAGGAATTGGAGCAATTTGGTCATGATTCCCAGGTAAAATAATTCTTTAAGTTGAAAGTTGAAAGTTATAAGTTATAAGTTGAAAGTTGAAAGTACGTCGTATATTGTAAATTGATCGTAAATCATTTTCTTCGTGAGGACCCGGAGCATATAGATCCTCCTTTCCCGGTCAGAAGAATCGTAAATTGTATCGTCCTGAAATAGGTTGACCTGGTTATGTAAATTTAAAACAAAAGTATTTGGTTAGGATCAACAATATTGTCTCGGCTATCATTTGTATGGATTTGCATTTTGAACCTATCATTCAGAGCTATGTTTTGTATGTGATTCTCATAGTCGACTGGTGACATTTTTCCAAGTGCACTGTGAGGTTTGTCATAATTATAGGCAAATACGGCATCTTCAAGTCGTCTGTTTAATTCAGGAAGGTTCTTAATATGCCAATGTTTTAGGTATTGGTTTTTAATGGTTCTGTTTACTCGCTCTTGCATTGTATTCTCGTAGACACTCGAACACATACTTATCTTAATCTCATATTCCTTTAACATATCTGTGTAAATCTCACTTACATATTGGGATCCTCTATCTGAATGATGAATTAGAGTATCCTGATATTTTTTGATTCCTCGGTTATCAAGAGCCATTTTAAGTGCCTTTACACTGGATTCAGCTCTCATATTGTCTGCTGCAAAATATCCCAGTATTCTCCTTGAATATAAATCCATAATTAAACTGATGTAATAAAACTCATCCTTTATCTTATAATAGGTGATATCGGTGGCCCAGATTTGATTGACATCTGTAAAGTCAATTCCTGTCAAAAGATTTAGATAATTTGTCCCTCGATGTACATAAGTGGTTCGTTTTCGGTTAGTTATGGGATCCAAGCATAGCCCCAACCAAATGCCTAGGGCAATAAAAGGGTCTCTTCCGATGCCCTCTGGTTGAGTCTTTTCATATATCGTTCGTAAACCCATACCTGGATGAATATCTCGCACCTGCATAATCATGCCTTCATAATAAGGTATACTCTGTTCGATCCGTTCCAGTCTTTTTACCATCTGTATATGCGCTTGCTTGCTAATGCCACTCTCTGCATATATTGTCTTTAATGGGTAGGAGTGGTCTGCTCGGTTACAACGGAACCACTCGATGAGTTGGGTACGAAAGTTTTTTTTAGATCATAGCCAAGTTCGGTTCCTGCGACTTCAATGAGTTTCTCCAAATAATCAATGGTCAACTGTTTACGACCGATTACCCCCTCAAGCTCTGCAACACGCTCAAGTAATAATTTACTCCTCCTAGCTTCACTTTCCATCTCGATAATTTGATTGGTTCCTTTCTCATAGTGAGGCGAATATCGGTACAACCAGTTGTAAACCGACTGCCGCGACACATTATAAAGTTCGCAAATTTCATTTATCGTAATCTGCTTTTCGGTCAACTCCTTTACCTTCGATTTCTTGAATGGTTCAGAAAAGTAACGCTGCTTACGAATTTCCAATCGCTTTGACTTCGACTGCTTTTTCATATTTTAGGTTGATTTTAAAAGTCAACCTATTTCAGGACGATACAAATCGTAAATCGACAATCGACAATCGACAATCGACAATTGTAAATTGTAAATCGTAAATCGTAAATTGTAGTGTGTATGCCAATCTGGAAATTATTTGTTCTGGTAATAGGAGTGCTTTTCATAGCTTCCTATCGAGTACCTTACGAAGTTACTAAATATGCACTTTCACCTGTTGGGGAGATACAAAATATTGATAATGCTATTTTCTTTAGCAATATTGAACTTTGCGGTGTCAATGACACGCTGGTGATCCTGAACAGGAAAAAATCGGAGATCATTGTCACAAAAGTATCTGACAATTTGGATGTTAAACTGTTGCGGAGCTTCGCTTTACAAGGGGAGGGACCCGGTGAGATCGGCAGTATAGAAGAGGCCGTGCTTAGGGATGGTGTACTGTACGTCTCGGATGGTAGAAAGCGTCTTGTGCATAAAATTCCGTTGCAGAAAGGACAGGTAGAGAAAACCTTTGCCATCAAAGAGACGGATCCTTTTATGCATTTTACTATTTCTCGCAACAATTTTATTATAACGTCCTGTAGCACATGTGAAGGGCCGTTGTTAAGAACCAATATGCAAGAGCAGTCGATGGAGTTTTATGGCACTTTTATTGATGAGGGGCATCCCAGATTTCACCGCCCCCTGAATTTCAGAGAAGTGTTGGTTTCTA
>JBGTCB010000004.1:0-2144 GCA_041748995.1 Saprospiraceae bacterium
AAATAAGTTTGAAGTTAATGCAGTCGCCACAATCGGAGCGATAACAGAACTTAAAAAATATATGGCTGACAATCCCGGAAGTGAAGAGGGAGCACGAAATATTATTCCCGATTATGACACTAACAAGGAGCAACAAATCAGGAATAGATCGGTATTTTACTGGGTTGATGTCATCAATGTACCCCTTTTAATAATGCAAGGGGGATCCGATCCGCAAGTAAAGCCTTATCACTCTTTAGACCTGGCCAATGAACTCTCACATCAGGAAAAACCCTATCGGCTAATTGTTTTTGAAGGCGGTAATCATATTCTCTCCGGGCCTGATACAGACGAAAGGGATGATCAAATAATAAAATGGTTTAAAAAACATCTAAAATAACCGAGTCGTAACTACTCTCCCCCATACTGATCAAGAGCAGATTTTTTCTTCTGAATAAAAATGTGATAAAAGCGGATGATGTCAAACCAAAGGAAAAAACGCTGTTTCCTTAAAATATGCCAGGTAGAAATCGTTTTAACTGAACTATAAAATTTCTTTCTGCTTTCTATAATTAATTTCCTGTTTTTTGTAACTGTAACCCAGATCGCCCTCCACTGTATCTTCAGATATTTCCAGCGTAGAAAAAATATACTGACCAGACTCAATAAAATATTCTTGACCAAAATAAATGGCATTGAGATGATGATCACTCCTGCCGGCATTAATTTAAAATACGTGTACCAAATCGCACTTTGGATCATGATCGCATATTGGTCATCAAAAACCTTACTCACCGATTGCCCCATTTTATGGTAGACTAAAGCATCCGGTGCCAGGGCACTCTCATAACCTGCAACGATTCCTCTTAACCCCAGCTCCGCATCCTCATAGCCGGTCGAGAAGAAGGGATCAAAAAGTCCGATTTCTTTTAGCATTTCAACCGAATAAAGTGCAGCACCTGCACAAGGCCCCAGATTCATAACGGACATCGTATAATCATCGATCGCTGCTTTGTGGGCTATGGGTACGATTTCCCCGGTATTGAGCATCTGATGGCCAAGGTTGTCTATCTCTTGACGATTGAAATAATTGATGAGCTTTGTGGATACCATACCCATCTTTCGGAACTTTGCCAGACCGACCATCGCTTCAAGCCAGGAAGGATCAACCACCGTATCATTGTTTAATAAAACAACAAACGGATTACTATCCCGTACCACTTCTTCAAGAATCAAATTATTTGCTTTGGCAAATCCAATATTTTCCGGTAGTTGTCTGACGGATATGGCGGGTTCATGTTTAAACCGATCTGCAAGTTTCCTTCCCTCCTGATTTGAAGAACCATTGTCCACCAGAAAAACCGCTATCCCGACCCCGGTCGTTTTCAGTACGGAATCCAAACATTCCACGGTGTCCTGGTAGCCATTCCAGTTGATGATGATCACTGGTATTTTCATCCCATTGGTTTTACTCCATAGGAATGATAAATATCTGCCAACTCCGAAATCATTTTCTCTGGTAAAAAGTCTCCCGCTCCTACCCTCTCTGCCTGTTGACAGTAAGAAGAATAATCCTGACGAAAAAGATCGATTTGCCCGATCAGCGAACTTAAGTTGTATTGATCCACCACCACGCCACATTGTTCATCATGCACATAATCAGCCATGGCAATACTCGAGGAAATGATCAAAGGTTTGGCACCGGCCAGTGACTCCACTAATGAATGGGGATAAGCTTTTACCAGATCAGCATTCCTTGCCAGAAGGACAGTACCATGCACCTTCTGCAAAACTTCATTCACTTCAACCCATTCATTGATCACTTCCACTTGTTTACTCACCCCAAAATGGTGAATTCTCTTTTTTAATTCCGGGAGCAATATTCCTCTCCAGAGAAAGATCAGCTTCAGATAAGGGAGTTCACGGGCTGCCTCCAGCAGTAAATCGACACCTTTCGTTTTAAACTGGGATGCTTCCCAGGGAGCGGAAGCCAGCAAAAGAATCAGTTGATCACGGAGTGGTAAACTGGTTTTTGAGATAGATGCAGTCTCAATACCCGGTCTGACCAGCGTAATATTGTCGAAGTTTAAAAGTCGCAGAATCCGGTAATCCCGGTCGTTCGAAATAACTATCCGGTCCAGTCTCTGCAACCGGTGAACCTGAGC
>JBGTCB010000005.1:0-2776 GCA_041748995.1 Saprospiraceae bacterium
AAAGAACTCAGCCGTTTTCGTCGTTTCTGACTTTGTTGATCCTCAGTCAGTTACGACCCGGTATCTTCCTTCGTCTCGCCGCGTCAGAAAGCGACGATTTACGGCTGCAGCATCAATCTGAGTATTTCAACAGCCTCCTAGAGGATGGAAACTTATTCCATCTAAATTCCCATTACATCCTGCGGAATGGTACTTTTCCCTTGGATTTTGGTGTTACAAATCTATTTTCCGATTGGGAAAAACCAGAATTATTTTCAAATCTACCTTTATTAATAAGATTTGGCTGGTATGTACCGACCAATTCAATCCAAAAGACTTTCACATGGATAGCCGGGTTTTAGAACTTGTAATGACAAAAAATCAAGATCAAGGATACATCAACCAAAATCAGTGGATCGAGACTGGTTGTAAGCCAAAAGGAGATTATGTTGATTCATACCGGTTGACCAAATAGATAGAAGCCCAAAGAGATTATTTGCGGTTATTATCTTAAGAAGGGTGGCTCGATTTCGGGCTACCCTTTCTTTATAGGTGCAAAATTTTCCCTGTTTTTCAGGTGTTTATGAAATAAAGTTGCGCATTTTTCACAAAAATATTTTTGAATTGATTTAAAGAACTCTACATTTGCACGCGCTTTTGTAAAAAGTGGTTTTTACATAAAAAAAGAATACAGTGAATACCTTAAGTTATCAGACTAAATCAACCCGGAAGGAGGACGTAGAGCGAAAGTGGTACGTTGTCGATGCCGACGGAGAAACCGTGGGGCGAATATGCTCGAAAATCGCACACGTGTTGAAGGGCAAACATAAGCCTTCTTATACACCACATATTGATTGTGGAGACCATGTAGTGGTGATCAATGCCGAGAAGGTACGATTTACCGGAAAGAAACTTGCTCAGAAAGAGTATATCTATCATACCGGATATCCGGGTGGTCAACGTAAGGTCGTAGCAGCGAACCTTTTGGCAGCAAAGCCACATGAGGTGGTGGAAAAAGCAGTAAGAGGAATGCTTCCGAAAAATAAACTTGGCAGAAAAATGATTAAAAAACTTTTTGTGTATGCGGGATCAGAGCATCCTCATCAGGCACAAAAACCCGAAACCTTTAAATTTTAAGAATATGGAAATGGTAAATGCTGTTGGCCGGCGAAAAGGAGCGGTTGCCAGAGTATACGCAACCAGTGGTAAAGGTGTGATCTTTATTAATGGTAAAGAACTTAAGGACTATTTTCCACAACATCATGTGCAGAATAAAGTCACAGCACCCTTCGAGTTGATTCAGGGAGCAAATGTTTATGACTGGAATGTCAATGTAACCGGAGGTGGATTTAAAGGCCAGGCTGAGGCCGTACGGATGGGAATATCCAGAATTCTGGTTAAAATCAATGAAGATAACCGCAAGCCTTTGAAAGAATTGAAGTTTTTAACTCGTGATGCACGGGTGGTTGAACGTAAAAAATACGGTAAACCAAAAGCACGAAAGAGCTTTCAATTCAGCAAGCGATAATCTTATTCGAATAAATTTAGTAAAGTCAATAATCCAATGGATAAACCGACCTATAACGAATTACTAGATGCCGGAGTACACTTTGGACATCTAAAAAGAAAGTGGAATCCTAAAATGCAGCCCTATATTTTTATGGAGCGACGGGGAATTCACATCATCGATCTTAACCGAACCGCCGAAAACCTGGAAAAAGCAGGACGGGCTATGAAACAACTGGCTAAGTCCGGCAGGAAGATCATGTATGTAGCCACAAAAAAACAAGCCAAAGATATTATTCAAAAAGCCGCCAACTCAGTTGGAATGCCCTTTGTCACAGAGCGTTGGCTAGGAGGGATGATGACCAATTTTTCTACCATCCGCCGGTCAGTTAAAAAAATGAATAATATCGATCGGATGCTGGGTGATGGTACCCTGACCAGTGTAACTAAGAAAGAAAGACTGACTTTGACCAGAGAGAGGGACAAGCTGGAAAAGGTGCTGGGTGGAATAGCAGGCTTAAACCGATTGCCACACGCTGTCTTTTTGGTAGATATTCATCATGAGCATTTAGCTTTGGCTGAAGCTCACAAGTTGGGATTAAAAACTTTTGGTATGGTCGATACCAATTCTGACCCCAATCTGGTTGACTTTCCGATTCCTGCCAATGACGATGCTTCCAAATCTATTAAGATTGTAACTCAATATATTACCGAATGCATCCGGGAAGGTCTGGAAGAAAGAAGAAAATCGAAAGAAGAAGTAGAAAGTAGTGTAAACGGATAAATTTCGCTATCATTTTTTTAAAGCAAAAAATAATCATAAATGAGTGATGTATCAGCAGCAGAGGTAAAAAAATTGAGGGATCAAACTGGTGCCGGAATGATGGATTGTAAGAAGGCACTTTCTGAAGCAGATGGTGATTTTGAGAAAGCAATCGAGATCTTAAGAAAAAAGGGTCAAAAGCTTTCGCTTAAACGTGCTGAAAGAGAAGCAAAAGAAGGCGTGGTTTTCGCACTGGTCACCTCTGATCAAAAAAAAGGTATTATTGTCAAGCTGAGTTGTGAGACAGACTTTGTTGCCAAAAACCAGGATTTCATTGATTTGACCAAAGAAATAGCAGAAATTGCGTTAAATACTTTTCCGGCAAGCCGGGAAAAATTGCTGGAGCAAAACATTAATGGAGTAACCATAGCCGAAAAAGTGGTCGAGCAGGTTGGTAAAATTGGTGAAAAGATTGAATTGGCATCCTACGAAAGTCTGGAAGCACCATTGGTAGTGTCCTATATCCAC
>JBGTCB010000006.1:0-2544 GCA_041748995.1 Saprospiraceae bacterium
AGAGGAAGCATCGCTTTGTCTGCAACGGCTTAAAGCAGCAATCAACGAATTGGTGCCATCTTAAGGGCACCCCTAAACATAAATAATTCATGTTAAAAAACTTTACATCACTGGCCGACGTCTCTGATCCGGTAGCTCTGGTTGAACAGGTCGGTGCTTCCAAGTCAGTAGTTCAAAACAGGGAATTTGCCAGGGGGCGTTCGTTGGTATTGCTCTTTTTTAATCCTAGTCTCCGTACCCGTCTCAGCAGCCAGCGAGCAGCTCAAATGATTGGTATGGATTCGATGGTCCTTGATGTGGGCAATGGTTGGCCTTTAGAGTTTGACCCTGGTACGGTCATGGATCAGGATAAAAGCGAGCACATCAAAGAAGCTGCGGCAGTTGTCAGTCAATATGCCGATGTAATTGGCATCCGGAGTTTTCCATCCCTCAAGAACAGGGAAGCTGATTACGCTGAACCTGTCATCAATGCTTTTCTTCAATATGCCCAACGCCCGATTGTCAACCTCGAATCAGGTACCGGTCATCCTTTGCAGGGACTGGCAGACATGGCCACCATCCGCGAATTTCGCAAAAGCGATAAGCCGCGTATCCTGTTGACCTGGGCACCTCATCCCCGGGCTTTACCTCAGGCAGTTCCAAATTCTTTCGCGGAATGGACGCTCTCTCAGGGTTATGATCTGACCATTGCCCATCCGGAAGGTTATGATTTGGCGGACCGGTTTACGAAAGGTGCTCATATTGTTTATAATCCGGAAGAAGCTTACCAGGATATTGATTTTGTGTATGCCAAAAACTGGTCATCGTACCACGATTATGGTAAAATCTTGCAATCGGACACCCGGTGGACTGTGGATGCAAAAAAAATGTCGATGACCAATCAGGCTTATTTTATGCATTGCCTACCCGTACGTCGCAACGTCATTGTAACCGATGAAGTAATCGACAGCAAACAATCTTTGGTAATTCAACAGGCAAACAATCGAACATTTGCTGCTTTGACAATTCTAAAAAACATTATATCAAAAACATAATATGAACATATGATCATATGAACATACATACCTATGTTTTAATAAATTTATAATAGAATGTGCGTAAATTTAAAATTTTATTAAAACATTGCAAGATTCATTAATTGAATTTACTTTTGTGATCAATATTACTAAGAAAACTGAAGAAATGAACCTTAGTCAGGAAAACAACGAGCTCCAATCTGCATACACTTGTTTGATGCAATGCTGCTGTTGTTGGAGATGACATTTTGCTCTGAAGAACCATAAGAGAAGAGACCAAATCAAAACAAGGAGCCTTTTCGGAGCAATATTTCGGAAAGGCTTTTTTTGTAAAAATATATTCAAAGTGCTGCTATGAAAACAAATGAATTATCAAATTCTGTGATCTCTGATACAGATCAGAAAGATATCCAGGAATTAAATCATAAGATCCGGCTATTTCAATCTGGTCAGATGCATGAGGAAAGATTTCGTCATTATCGATTGACCAGAGGAGTTTATGGTCAAAGGCAGTTGGGTGTGCAGATGTTCCGTACCAAATTGCCATACGGTAAAGTCACCAGTCGCCAACTTGAGGTTCTGGCTGATCTGGCAGAAAAATACGGTCACAATAACCTGCATATCACGACACGGCAAAATATACAGTTGCACTTTGTTAAGCTTGCAAATGCTCCCCTGGTCTGGCAAGGACTGGCCGAATCGGGACTTACAGCCATGGGAGCTTGCGGCAATACGGTTCGAAATATCACCGCTTCTCCTGGAGCCGGTATCGATCCTGCAGAACCATTCGATGTATCTCCTTACGTGCAAGCTGCCTTTGAATATTTCCTGAGAAATGCCATCTGTCAGGATATGGGCAGAAAAGTGAAAATAGCCTTTTCTTCCTCCTACCAGGACTCCGGATTAACTTATTTTCATGATTTTGGCTTGATTGCCACCCAAAAAGAAATAGAAGGAAAAAAAATAAACGGCTTCAAAGTGGTCATCGGTGGTGGTCTCGGTGCGCAGTCATTTGTCGCACAAACGATCGCTGAATTTATTCCAGCCTCCGACATCCTGCCTTTTATGGATGCCGGTATCCGGGTATTTGATCGATTTGGTGAACGTCAAAAAAGACATAAAGCCCGGATGAAATTTCTCGTAAAAGATTTGGGAGTACCTCTTTTTCTCGAAAAACTCAATGAAGAGCTAAAAGCGATTCCGGAACATAAAATCACTGTAGAGGAAGAAGGAATTCCTGCTTTACCAAATATCGACCTCCCTAAAGTCCAGGTTAATGAAGATGCATTCCAACTTTGGAAAACAAGCAACGTCTTCGAGCAAAAGCAAAATGGTTTCCTGGGGGTTTATCTGAAAATTCACCTTGGTGACGTAGCTCCAGACACGGCACGCGCTCTGGCTAAAATCGTCAAAGAGACAGCAGCAGATGATATCCGGTTTACAGCAGAGCAAAATATCTTATTGCGATTTGTCAGACCGGATGCACTACCCTATCTCTATGAGGAATTAACCAAAATAGGTTTGGCAG
>JBGTCB010000007.1:0-2547 GCA_041748995.1 Saprospiraceae bacterium
ACCAATTATTTTGATTTTTATTACGACAATAATAACCCGGCAGATTAAAGGCAGAAATGCTCGCCAGCAACCAACTACAACTTTGGGAAATCAGGGTGACAACACCTAAACGGGTAGCCCGTCCCGCCAGAGGAAGCTGAAAGGGAGAGGCCCTCACACCAACCCCATTTTCAACAATGAAGCATCATTGATATATATCTGAGATTGCTGATTGCAATGATGGGCACTCTTGCCAGACCGAAAACCTTAGCACCAAATTATCTTAACCCGGATTATGCATTAGATTATCTATTACGAGGCAAAACTGCTGCAAATACGGGCACATAAGCTCTTTTTGATTCTCACCATGATGGTGACCATGTCTGCGAGTCAAAAAGCACTTGGAGCACCCTGACGGCATTCGCATCAGGGCCAGGCCCGTCTTTATTACATTTTTACCTCTCATTACGAAAACCCCAATGTATAATCCGGGTTAAAAGCCCAGGTCCTGGTTATTCTTTTGATAAGGGATCTTGATAAAACCCAGGGGCTCTTGCTTCACTCTTAGATAGAAACTGTAAGTACCTCGTTGAGGTGCCCAGTTGAAGCCCATTTCCCAACAATGGAGATTACGGATAAATCCAAGATACGGGTAAGTGATACGTTTGGACCGGAAGTCATATCCGATACTCCCGACAGATAAATCCCAGTTTGGAGTAAGCCGGATATTTCCCCTGGTATTGATGGAGTTTGTCATCACGTCCAGTTTTTTCTGTCCCTCCCTGTCCACCGTCCACATTAATACCAGATCATGACTGAGCCGGAAATCTTTGAATAAATCAGTCAATGACTCTTCCTCCTTCTCCTGATTTTGCTGACTTTGCCGGGTTCGGCCCGACAGGGAGATTTCTTCACCTCTAATCAATTTTCTGATCTGATCGATGGTCAAACCTGTACTAACCCGGACAGCTGCTCTATCAAATCGTATGAGTTTATTTTGTGTCTCCCAGTAAAATTTGTTGATTCGACGAAGTGTGACCGGATCGCGGTCATATGGATCGTAGACCAAACTAAAGTTTAGCTGGGTTAGTCCTTTGAAAAGTTGGGTACTTCCTCCGATATTAATGAGACTCCATTTCAATGAATCCGCTACAAAATTATGATTGCCGCTGAGTGTAAGGCTATTAAAAAGTTTGATTTTCTGCTCAGTCGTATCTTTTCTCGAAAATATTTTGGCTTCAAACAAATTATTGATTGAATATGACAAAGCCATTTGCTTGCCACTCATGGCAGGACTACCAAACAGAGATCCTTCATAAATCGAATATGGCAACTCCTCCGGATCCCGGATATCCCGCTGAACGTAATCAATGTAACCAAGAGATGGAGCCGTATAGTCTGGTGAGTAATTGAAGGACACTGTAGGTTTGGCAACATGCCGTATGCCCCGAAACCACCCTTTTTTTCTGCCGATTCCGAGTGAGCCGAAAATCGTGGTGGAAAGTGAAAGGGAGGCGGTGTATTCCCGAAGTGGAGAAAATCCCTTTACTGTATCCTGCAAAACTTCACCAAAAGTCAGGGTATCCACTGGTACCCTGTCAAAATCCGTACTATCCGGATTATAAATGGTGTCATACACGATTTCCAAATTGGGATCGAAGCTCTTCCTGATGGTACTAAAATACCAGCTCTCATTATACCGGACCGATGGAGTTATATTGAAGAATTGTAAAAAATTAAATGATGCACTAGAGTTTATATCATGATCAATTCCAAATTCAGCATCCGTAAAAAGAGGCTGGTTGAATAATAGGGTATCCTGCGTCCTGATCCGGTTGAGCACTTTTCCGGTATACTGCAGGGAGATCTTCTCATACCAGCTTGGTTCGGGACTCAGTCGTTTATTATTTTTGAAAGGGAATATCCGGTTCATCGAAATCTGGATATCTGGCAGAGTGAATTGCATCTCATTTGTCCGGGTGTTTTGTGAATGACGCGCATTGGCGGAAAGGGCAAATGGAGTACCGGCAAATTTCTTCCGGAAAGCCACATTACTGCTATAGGAATTATTCAATACCCTCTCGGCATCATTAAAATTTAATTGCTCATAGCCACTGGTCTGCATGTCGACGCTGGCACTGAAGGTTTGGTTGGGTCTGGACCGGGGATCCTGACTATGAGACCATTTGATACTAAAAGATTTGCGGGGATCTTTCACTGGCAGACCTTCACTAGTGAACCTCTCACCAATACGGTTAGAAAAGCCAACAGCCAGGTTGCCATTGTATTTATAGCGTTTGCGGTATTGTGACCGGACTTTCAGTCCCCAGCTGCCATTGAAATAAATGTCACTGAGTAATTCCAGATCAAGATGGTCACTGATAGGAAAATAGTAACCAATGTCTCGCAATCCGAAGCCCCACTGATCGGAGTATTCATAATCACTGGGAAAGATCATTCCGTTTTTGGCTCCCTGGGAAATGGGGAAGAATCCAAATGGTAAGATAAAAGGAGTGGGTACTCCTGCAATTTCAAGATTACTGGGACCGACGATCACCTGCCTGTTAG
>JBGTCB010000008.1:0-7897 GCA_041748995.1 Saprospiraceae bacterium
AGGATTAAATGTTACAGTGACAGATTCAATCATTTGGGTCCCTGCCAGTGCTTTTGATGAGGGTTCGTGGGATAATTGTGGAGTTGCATTGATGCTGGCCAGAAGGGCTGATTGGGCGACCGCATGTGGTGTAGATCTTTGTGATGATATTGAGCTCATTAACCTGGGTAGTCATCATGATTCTGTTTTTTTTGCGAGGCTGGAATCCGAAAAACATGTGAACGAAGTTGAGGCGCACTACCAAAAAGTTATTGACTGGCTCTGTTTGGACGGCCGACCATGTTCTTATCCATTCTTACTTGGCTGGGTCTATGATTTGATTAAGTATGGCACATTAGTCTGTTCAGAACATCCCTATCCTGTTAGTGACACTTATGTAGATGATATTCTGAACAACTTATCCGGAGATGATCCATATGGCACTCTGTTGACAGCGGTCATTCCATGCCTGAACCCACTAACTGACACGGCGATCCTTCTACAAATTGCCGAATTTTTTGGTACTCACAATGAAATTATTCAAACTCTCTATAATGATTTAAACACCCTTATTTTGGCCAATAATCTTCAATCAGTCGAGGCTTTAACTGATATAGGCAAACATATTGGTGGAGGATGGAGTACAGAGGTACCGTTCTGTTGCGAAGATGCTTGTGAGAACATCACAGTCGAAGTCCTGATCATGGATTATTGGTGCAATTGGAGTAAGTGTTGGACAACGGTCTATGTCGAAGATAAAACTCCTCCAAAAGTGACGGCTGATCTCTATGATGTGACCATCAGTTGTGCCGCTTATACTAGTTTCTATGCTGATGCTGTAGAAATGGCTTTAAATGGTGACTTTGATGATCTGCAGCATGCATTGGGAGGTTATGATAAAGTGTCTTTTGATCCATACGGAAATGTAGGATCTCAAACTGGATTCACGGTATATGATTTAAAATTTGATTCCAATCTGGTTGTCAAAGACAGTCTGGTCTTTGATGAACATCTGGGATACATCTGGAAGCCTTTTAGTACCTACCGGACTGAATATGATACATTGGTTTTCTCCCGATTTAATGGCCAGGTTGCGGACAATTGTGGCCTTCAGTGTATTGAAGAAAAACCGTGGGTAAGTCTCGATAATTGCGGAGCCGGGTTTGTAAAAAGGGTGTTTAAATTTGTAGGTCAATGCAGTAGTTCAATGAAAGGACATGCCGCTGACACGATCACCCGAACACAGACGATTTGGATTACTCCCAATTCTGTGATATCCGGGGCAATGTTTGAGGTACCCCAGGATACGATCATCAATAGCTGTGGTATTGTGTATTCTCCGGATGGAAGCGGTCAGGTTGTCGGTCTTGCTTCACCGTCCATTACAGGTTGGGCACATTTTAGATTTAATGATCAATGTCGGCAGTTAGGAATTGGTTACTATGATAAAGTATTTAAAATCGTGGGAGGTAATCAGGGATGTTATAAAATCCTGCGAACCTGGTGTTTTGCCGATTGGTGTTCGATTGGTTCAAAATCACCTGGTAAAGAATGGTGGTGGGATCCCCAATATGAGGGAAAATTCCTGACATCAACCCAGAAAATCATCGTATTCGATGAAGAACCGGCAATCTGCAGAATTGATCTGCCTTCAGAAATCAGGACGTCTGCTTGTTTTTATACGCTGGATACAGATATTTATGTCGAAAATGAATGTGGTACGGTGTATTACACATGGAACCTGACGAATAATAAAACCGCTGGCATCTTTAGATCTGGGATGGGACAGCATGACTCCCACATCAGTGAATCTTTCAGTCTGACAGCATCTGAGTTACCTGAAGGATCTTACAGTCTGAAGCTTGTACTGATTGATGAATGCCAAAATGAGAGTCAATGTGAACACGTTTTTACCGTAATAGGGGAAAAGAAACCAACACCTGTCTGTTTGTCCAGTCTCACACTTGATCTGATACCAATGGATCTGAATCTTGATGGCATTATTGATACGGCCATGGCTGTGATTTGGGCAAAGGAATTTGATCAAAGCAGTTTTGCTTCATGCGGTAGTTCCGCTGGTGATCTGACTTTCAGGATTGATATGGATGAGGGAGCTCCGCTTTTACCGCCCTCTACTTCAACCTATCTTGAGCTAGGTTGTAATCATCTTGGTGCTAATCAGGTGAGAGTATATGTATTGGATCAAAATGGTAACTGGGACTATTGTTCCGTGATCCTCATCGTTCAAAATAATGCGGATGGTTGTATCAATCCCGGGTCGGCTGGTGATGGTCTGGTTGGTGGAATTTCGTCAAATGAATACCATCAGTATGTTAAACCTGTGGATATAGATTCGGAATTGATTAAAAGCGAAGATGGAAGGGGACAAGTAGTTTTATTTCAGAACAGACCCAATCCGTTTCACTCGGAAACTAATATCGGATTTTCTGTGCCTCGGGGTACTCATGTACAGTTGACCATCTTTGATATTTCCGGGAGAAATTTAAAATCAATACAGGGCATGGCTTTCGAAGGTTATAATGAATGGCTGATCAAGGATCTTCCACCTGCACTATCCTCCGGCCTGCTCTATTACAGGCTGGAAACGGCAGATCAGACCATAATTAAAAAAATGGTGTTTTTGAATAGTAGTCAAGGACACTACAACTCTTTGATCAGATTTTAATCTAACAAACCTCCCAGGAGGGTGTTGAAATACTCAGATTGAAGCTGCAGCCGTAAATCGTCGCTTTCTGACGCGGCGAGACGAAGGAAGATACCGGGTCGTAACTGACTGAGGATCAACAAAGTCAGAAACGACGAGAACGGCTGAGTTCTTTTTAAAGAAAAAGTGATCTGACAAATATCAGCGCAAGTTGGGTATTTCAACAGCCTCCCAGGGGTGAGGTGATCCGCCAATCTTCTATCTTTGGTCTCTTGAGAATTGGATCCCTAGAGTTATATGGATTTTACAAAACTGGATATATCGAAAGATTACGCCGCAAGCCTGGCTAATAAATACTATGGAATTAAAGGTAACCTGGTTAAACTTCCCGGTGAGGTCGATTTTAATTTTTACCTAAAAGGCGACAATCAGGAATATACCTTAAAAATCACCCGACCTGGTAGCGATTTACAATACCTCGAATTTCAATGTGCTATCGTTAAATATCTCTCGGAAAAGGAATTTCCACTACAAATTCCTGCATTAATACCCGCGTTAAACGGAAGTGATTTTATCTCCCTGAAAACTCAACGGTTTCTTCGATTACAAAAATGGGTGCCGGGAAGAATGGTCGATGAGATTTTGCCCAGATCGACTGGATTGCTAAATAGTTGGGGCCGAAGCTGCGGATTATTATCACATTATCTTCAGGCTTTTGATCATCCGGGTGCTCATCGTTTTCAAAAATGGAATCCGACTGATACCCTCCGGGCAAAAAAATACCGGTCATTTCTTCAAAATCCTGAAGAACTGAAAATTGCAGACCATTTCTGGGGCCTGTTCGAAAATAATGTTTTACCCATTTTATCCACTTTGAGAAAAAGTGTGAACTATAATGATGCCCATGAACATAACCTCCTGGTCAGCAGCGATCTGCGCCAACCTCAAATTACCGGAATTATCGATTTTGGTGATGCTCTCTACACGGAGACTATCAATGAACTGGCCATAGCTTGTGCTTACGCCTGCATGTATTTTCCCGATCCCCTGGAAGCAGCAGTTCAGGTGGTGCGCGGATATCATAAAATTTTTCCTCTTGATGACCAGGAGCTTAAAGTTCTTTTTTCATTAATCGGCGCCAGGATTATGCTGACGGTGGCTAATGCAGCCTGGAATAAACACAACGAACCGGAGAATAAATATCTCCTGATCAGTGAGAAACCAGCCTGGGACTTATTGCAAAAGCTAATGAAAATCAACCCTTCTTTTGCCTACTACCGATTCAGAAATGCCTGCGGACTGGATGCATGTCCTCAAAAAGAATATTTCGGAGAATGGTTGAATAAACATCGGGAGAAGATTTATTCAGTGATTTCTTTTGACAAAAAGAAAGTAGTTCCGCTTGATCTTTCCGTAGGTAGCCGGGAACTGGGAAATAACTGCGGTTTTGAAAACATTATTTCATTTGAAAAAACGATCAATCGTTTGCTTGAAGATAAAAATGCGGATATCGGTATTGGCGGTTACGGTGAAAGTCGGCCTTTCTACTCATCACCATCTTATCAGAATGAAGGCAATGAAGGCGCCCGCTGGCGAACTGTTCACCTGGCAGTTGATGTTTGGTCCCCGGCATACACAGAGGTTTATGCACCTCTGGATGCCACCGTGTACAGCTTGAAAAATAATAAAGGTGATTTAAATTATGGACCTACCATCATTTTAAAGCATGAGCAGGAAGACTCGACTTTTTATTCATTATATGGCCATTTAAGTGCGTCGTCACTGGAAAGTTTAACAATTGGTCAGAGGATAAATAGGGGAGATGTAATAGCGACAACCGGTGAACCACCTGAAAATGGAAACTGGCCTCCTCATTTACATTTTCAACTTATCCTGGATTTATTGGGACAGGTTGAAGATTTTCCGGGAGTTGCCTTTCCGGACGAGGCAGAGACCTGGCTGAGTATCTGTCCCGATCCGGATTTATTCTTCCGGGATGCAGTGGGAAAGAAAGAAATAATGACAGATAATGAGATACTGGAACTGCGCCGGCAAAATTTGGGTAAAAGTCTCAGCATTTCATACGGGAAACCCCTGCAGATCGTGAGAGGTTATATGCAGCACCTGTATGATACTTCGGGCCGAAAGTATCTCGATACAGTCAATAATGTAGCCCATGTAGGTCATCAACACCCTGGGGTGGTCAGGGCCGGACAAAGCCAAATGGCGGTATTAAATACAAACACCCGATATCTTCATGAGAATATCGTCTTATATGCCGAAGAACTGATATCCACTTTACCACCGGACTTATGTGTGGTACATTTTGTCAACAGTGGAAGTGAGGCCAATGAACTTGCGCTGCGGATGGTCGAGGCCTATACCGGCCACAAAGACATGATTGCAGTGGAAGTTGGATATCATGGTAATACGAACAGATGTATTGCAGTCAGTAGTTATAAATTTGATGGAAAGGGTGGCCTGGGGGCCCCTCTATCCACGAGTATCGTACCGATACCTGATTCGTTCCGGGGGATCTACCGGGGTCCTGATGCCGGTCTGAGATATGCCGGGCATTTGAGAGAGGCTATAAGCAAAGTTGAATCCTATGACCGGAGACTTGGGGGATTTATCTGTGAAAGCATCCTAAGTTGTGGTGGGCAGATCGTGCTGCCGGAACATTACCTGAGGGAAGCTTATAAGTGGGTTCGTCAGGCCGGTGGGTTATGTATTGCAGATGAGGTACAGGTAGGTTTTGGAAGGGTAGGTAATCATTTCTGGGGCTTTGAATTGCAGGAAGTTATCCCGGATATTGTGACGATGGGAAAACCGATGGGAAATGGTTACCCCCTGGGCGCGGTGGTTACTACCCGCAAAGTTGCCGAAGCTTTTGCAAATGGCATGGAGTATTTTAATACGTTTGGAGGTAATCCGGTTTCTTGTGCGATCGGTAGAGAAGTTTTAAAAATAGTTCAGGAGGAAGGACTGCAACAGCATGCAAAAGAAACCGGGTATTATTTATCGGAGGGATTAAAAGTATTGCGGGAAAAATATCCGCTGATTGGTGATGTGAGAGGTCCGGGATTATTTATAGGTATCGAATTGGTCAGAGATCAGGAAACTCTCGAACCCGCTGAACGGGAAGCAGTTTATCTGGTAAACCGGATGCGTGAACGCGGCATTTTAATGAGCACGGATGGCCCTTTTAGCAATGTTTTAAAAATTAAACCTCCCATGTGCTTTAATCGACGGGATTCCGATTTTCTACTGGAAAATCTGGAAATTGTATTTCGGGAGAGTTATCTTACGAGATGATACTTGGATTTTAGTTATTGGATTTGTATTTCAAAACCTGACAATTTTTAACTTTAGGGTGCCCTTTATTCTGTCTCAAATATTTTTTCCATTAAAATCCATTTTTCTCCTTTTTTGGCCCAGGGCAGTGCCTGCTGAAATTTCCACATAAGTTCTTCCCAGGCTTGTACTTTTGGATTGACCGCATCCATCGCTTTCTTTTTTTCAAAGCTGAATGTGTCGAGAACTTCCATAATCATAAAGAGACGATTACCACTGTGAAATATTTCCATTTGCAGAATACCACTTTCGCTAATGCTGTCAAGTACTTCAGGCCATACTTCACCCGGTGAGTGGTATTGGATATATTCCTTGATCAATTGAGGATCGTTTTTTAGATCAAGAGCCAGACAATATCTTTTTGACATAATTTGTAGGGTTAAATGCTGGAGTATTTTTATAGTGGTTAGATGGTAATTAATTTTATTTACTGGAAAACCGCTGTAATCTCTTCTATTGACACGCCCAACAAATGAGTGGTAATTTGATCCAATTTCTTTACATCACCCTCAAAATGATAGGTTTCCTGGATATGGACTCCGGTTTCTCCTGTTTTTAGAGAGAGAGCCGGAGATGAAGTTTCCAGTTCATAAAATGGACCCAAAGGATCTTTTCCAGGTTCCGGAGGTCCGTCATTATATGAATTAATCACATCACCCCGGTATGGTTCATCCTGGATCTCCCATAGAGAATTCACATATTTGTCAACCCCGTCAGGTTTATTATATTTAACGATGGTGAGAATCTTGTTTTCTGCATCGTATGCACCACAGATGTTTTTTGCTCTCTCTGGTGCTATCCCAATTTTGCTACGGTATTTTCCATCACCTTTAAAATAGATGACTCCATTTATGATTCGCAGCCGGTCAGTGGGTACCTTTCCGAAATAGGTATCATTGACGACCGGCTCTGCAATCGCTTCCTGGTTTTCCTGAAAAGGAATAATGATCGTGGTTGCCTCGGAAGGATTATACATACCCAGAAGCCAGATTGATAAAAGACCCGTTTCTTCAGTCCAGTCTTCCGTGCCGGTATTCGTCAACTCATTGGTAGTTTGATAGCCGACCACCGGGATATTCATATCAGTCGGAAGTCCCAGATTTTGTCTTATCGTCCGCGATGAGAGTATTTCGATCACCCTTTCAATGTGGATATTAAAATTAAAACCAGAATAATTAGACAATGTGGCGTGTTTTTCAAATACGGCACTTTGTTCATTGCTCTCTTTCAATGCGAAGGGTTCAAGATCAATCAGGCGGGGAGTTTGCCAGTGATTCAGATCAAATGGATCATCTTTTGTAAAAAATATCGAATACTGGCCTCCTTCCGGACCCAGCCAGAACCTTTCTTCACCTCCAAAGGCATTGATATGTTCCAAAGTGTCACCCGATTCAAAAAGGGTCCGGTTGATCCACCCGTAACTTCTACCACTCATACCAGTCGCCGAACTGGTCATGACCCTTCCCTGTAAAGCTCCGGCTACCACAATCAGGCCAGGACTATCGGTTGATTTCAAAATAAGCAGATCAGTATGGTTGCTTAAAAAGCGGACATCTTCAGCAAAGCCGGAATTTTCGGCATTGGCTTCCTTTGATGCAGTGTTTTCCAAGCCTGTTTGACAGGTTAGAGAGGTTAATACGATAGTGCAAAGGATAATAGGAGGTAACTTTACCATGGATCATTTCGTAAATTGCATCACACTAGAAATGCTGATTATAAAATGCTAACAAGATAAAAAAGAATATGGAGCCTCTTTGAATGCTTGTCCTCTGTAAGGTATTCAATCTAAGGGGATGGGACAAAATCATCCCCTGGTAGGATCTTTATCATCATATCGAAAAATTCAAAAACCATACTTTACATGATTATTCAGCCCATGAAAATAATTGCTAATCCAGT
>JBGTCB010000009.1:0-6084 GCA_041748995.1 Saprospiraceae bacterium
AAAACCGAATTAATGTGTTTAATTTCATCCCGGCTCAACATGTTGATCTTTTCGCGATTCAGATTCGTGATCTTCATTCTTTTCGACTTAAAATTGGGGGCAGAGAATTCATTATGGGGATTGATTTGCTCCAGGCCTGGAACAAATGCCTGAATCTTTCTGGCTGTCTTCTCCGGAAACTCAGTCAACTCTTCATACGTGAGGTGCAAGACATTATCGAGCTCCTCAAGGTTCTTTTTTTGATAGTACAGGCAACGGATGGCAAACTCAGCAGCATCTTCAGGGTCGGCCAGATTCGCCGAACGGCGCATTAAGCTTTCGCAGTGTGCGTAGGGGTTCCGGGTGAAACAAATAAAGTAGACCGGTGAAAAATATTTTGCGATCTCTTTCACGCGAATGATATTCGGAGGGCTTTTTTCCAAAAGTAGAGGCTTGGAGGTATCCCAGTATTTCCTCCATTCCTTCCGGATAAATGTCCAATCATAGATGGTACTTTCCTCCCAGCGATCCGCTCTGTACATAATCTTTTCTACGCTGGGTAGGCGCTGCCCTTCACGAGTATATTTATTGTTGTTCGCACTTACGTTCCGGGAGGTGGCAATGAATTCATTCATAAGCGTTGAGCCGCAGTATGGAGGCGACAGGATAAATAGGTACGTGCTGTCTGTTTCCTTTTGAAAAAGGCCTTTAAAGTAATTGTTTACCAACATCATCTGGTAGTGGTAAGGATAGTAAATCTCTTTCTTGAACTTTCTTATTGCTTTGTCAAAAAACTTTTTCATAAGTAAGACACTCAATAATTTGGATTTATAAGTAAAGTTGTTGTGTCACCCAATTTCGTCTTTGTTCAGATCGATCAGGTTTTAAAAAATCGCAATACTTTTGGCAAGATGATGTGACGCAGCAGTTCTATCTCATTCGTTTTTGCGATGATGTGCAGTGTCAGATAACAAGAAGCCACGATAATAAGGTAGAAGATTAGTTTGAGGAAACCGGATCCTCCGATAGAGGTAACTAGCAAGTAAGCCAACAACCCACTAAGCACGCTGAAGAGTAAAGAATTTGCGATGTCAGTAAATTGATCTGCGGGGGAATACGACAAAAACTTCTTCGAATAATAGGTGTTGATTAGCAATGCCAGGTAAGTAGAAGCCACTTCTCCAATCACTAAGCCATAGATTCCGTACTGGATCCCTATCAGGATGGAAAGGGCGATAGCGATCTTTTTAATCACCTCAAGTTTCAACACGAGGTTGGAGTAGCCCATTACCAACAACATATTCACATTAGCAGCACTAATATGCTGAGTGACCCCTCCTATACACAACAACTGCAAAAACGGCACCGCCGGTAACCATTTCGTTCCAAGTAGCGTTACGATTATGGGTTGAGCCAAGACACCAAGCACTACCATGACCGGTAAAATAACGAAGGAACTGATCCGGATGATCGTCCGGTATCCTTGCTTCAGTTTCTCAAGGTCGTTTTGCAAGGTAGACAATACCGGGTAGGTCACCTTCTGTAAAGTCAAAAACAAACTATTGACTGCCAGGTTTTTAAAATTGCTAGCCTGGGTGTAAAAGCCAAGAATAGTCGCTGAGAAATATTTGCCGATCACCAGTTTGTATAAGTGCACAAAGAACCTTTCCAACAGACTGGTCATCAGTATATTTGACCCAAATGCAAAGAGGTGTCTGAATGATGCAAAGCTGAAAGCAGGTGAAGGCTTCCACTTACTTACCACCCACAGAAAAATGGCGTCAATCAAAACAGTCAATCCGAATTTGGCAACAAGAGCCCAGACTCCAAAGCCTTTAAAGGCCATTAGAACAGCGATCACTCCCGAAATGAATGAAGCGAGCAGTCTCGACTTGGTCTGGGTTTGAAAGTGAATTTCTCTCGTGAGAATTGCACTCTGGATGGTCGTAAAAGCGCCAATGATTACGTTTAAACCCATGACCCGGACGATCCACGTCAAGGCTGGCTGATTAAAAAAAGACGCGATATAGGGAGCACAACTATAAAGGAGAATATATAGGAGGATACTAACGATGAAATTGAAAAAAAAGACGGTGGACTTATCCACTTGTGTAACCTCTTTTTCCCTGATCAGCGCTGTAGCCAACCCACTGTTGACGAATGCATTAGATAATTCAAACAGCACTATTACCATAGCTACTAGTCCGAAGTCCGCCGGAGTAAGCAACCGGGCGAGAATGATGTTGACAACGAAATTCATGCCCATGGTACCGAAACGGTCGGTGAATACCCATATCATCCCCGAAATCGACTTGTCGATCAGTGAAAGTGACATCTAAATCTTTAGACTAAGGTACAGCCAACAATAAATTTAACATGCTTCCTAATCACTGTGCTCAATGATTTTCATTTCAAGCGCTACCAGCCATGAATTTGCTTCCAAATAAGCCTTCGTTTTTCTTCTCCAGAAATAAATGATTTAACATCCGCTGAATAACTAGATCGGGTGAGTAATTCTCAATGGCCCGCGCTCGCATCTTCCCGACAACTGCATTTCTTTCCCTATCGTTTTTCAACCAGTATTCTGCCTGTTCAGGCACCTCTTTGTAGTTGCGAATAAGAGGGACATCGATACCCTCAAAGACCAGCTCCATATCGGCGCTGTATTCGCACAAAGGCAATATACCGGAGCCCAAAGCATCAAACACCCGGGTATGAATACCACAGAATAAAGACGGAACCTGCTCTATTGGAGCTATTTTACTACAATTGTATACCAGGTTATTGAAAGCCGGATCAAATCGGTCGTGAGCTAGTACCTGATTTTTTAACTCGGGAAAATATTTTAGCCAGCGGTCCATGCCCTCGCCGCTTATGTAAACCTTCAGGTTGTAATCTTTAAACATATTGAGGAATAGTAATCTCTTATAACCCCAATTGATTTTGCTGGCAGAACCGACAAAGATAAATTCCGACTGATACTTTTGCTGGTCTTCTTCAGATACATGCCTAGGGTAGTAGATCTCTTGGGAAAACCCCAGAAAATCGAGTACTATATTCCCGATTCCCAATCGGGAAAGCTGTACTTGCCATAGTGAATCGGGACATATGATGTAATCCGAAGAAAAGAGAATATGTAAATTGGTAAGGCTCGTCCGTGTATAGAGAGGATGATCTCCTAGTATGAATGCAATCTTGCTCTTGCCCTTTATATACTCGAAGAAATCAGGGTGAGCAAGCTGGTTGTTGTACACCAAAACCAGATCCGGCTGGTATTCTTTGAATATCTGCAAATAGGATTGATTGATTTTTCGTTCGTATGGTCCTTCCCATGGCCTCTTCAGACGATTGGGCAAGTTGGTGAACCGCTTAACGAACTTGTTGGTGGTGGTCGAAAAGAAATCCTGGTAATCGACAGTTTTTACCTCCAGATCATTGGCTTTGAGTCCGTCTTCAATAGAGTGGACAAAGGGATACTTCTTAGGTGCTAGGAATAAGCATTTCATGGTCTGTGTTTAGTTTTTACTATTTTTTAACAATAAGATTTATTGAGTTAGCCTCAGCGCTCAAAAAACAAAACTCTCCCAATTCCTGCTGGATACATTTCTTCATTTATTTTTAACCCCTCATGACAAGTGGGCCAGAATACGCTTTATTTTTTTTTATTGATAGGTCTGGCCGGATTGCCTACTACCACCACACCAGGCGGAACATCTTTGAGTACTACGGCACCTGCCCCCACAATGGCATCTTCCCCAATGGTGAGCCGGGGTAGGATAACCGCTCCGGCATAGATATCGGCGTTTGTGCCGACCGTCACCAACCCAGCTAAAACGGCTCCTGGTCCGATCGTGGCACCATCTTCAATCACGCATTCATGATCCACCGAAGCACATGTATTAATAATGCAGGCTTTTCCGATAGTTGCCTCCACACATATAGTGGCATTGGCATAAACTTGGGTACCCTCTCCCAAAACGGCATTTTCAGCTACAAAGGCAGAACGATGGATGGCTACGAGAGGTTTTAACCCGCAATGTTTTAGATCATTGTGAATTGTCTGACGAACTTTTCCATGACCCGGTCCTATACTGACCAGGAAAAAGGGCTTTTCCTCAGCTTCCCACTTACGATTCCAGTTGAGGAAGGCCTTCCAGTCACCCAGATGGGGTACTCCGCGGTATTCCTTTTCAATGTTGAGATTGTTATCGAAATAACCGATAAGTTCCAAATCATTGTTAAGCAGTTCATGCAGAACTTTAAAATTGCCGGAGCCTCCCCAAATAATGACTTTAGGACGTTTCAGGTTGAAATGATTTTACGCCATCGATTACGTATTCCACCTCATCGTCTGTAAGGTCGGCATGTAACGGTAAGGTAATAAATCTTTCATGCTCGGCTTCGATGTATGGGCAGTTTTTACCCCAGGTTTTGAACAGTGGTTGAATGCTCAAGGGTGTATAATGACAGCCGGTAGCGATCCCTTTGGATTTGAGATGAATCATGAGTTCGTTTCGATAAGCAGCTCGAATGCCAAACATTTGATAGCAATAATTTTCGGGATCAAAGGGCAGCAGCGGCTTAATCCCGGGTAGACCAACTAACCTATCGAGATAGAATCTGACTATTTTTGAGCGCCTTAGATTCATAGAGGGAAGTTTCTTTAACTGTGCAAGGCCGATTGATGCAGCCAAATCATTCATATTGTATTTATAACCCAGTAAATTGATTTCGTAAAACCAATGCATTGCGTCTTGGTTGAAAGTGGTATAAGACTGGGCTGTTCTCCAATTGTCTTTATCAATCCCTACCCAACGCATTGCTTTTACATCTTTCATAAGATCGGGATCGTTGGAAACCATCATTCCACCGTCACCGGTGGTCATCAATTTCTTTTCCTCAAAACTGAAACATCCAATATCACCCCAGGTACCAAGCATCCTACCACGATATTTAGCACCAGCCGTATGTGCACAATCCTCCACGATTTTTAATCTCCGCTCCTGTGCCCATGGAAGCAACTTCTCCATA
This sequence comes from Saprospiraceae bacterium, assembly GCA_041748995.1. Taxonomy (GTDB): domain Bacteria; phylum Bacteroidota; class Bacteroidia; order Chitinophagales; family Saprospiraceae; genus JABDMH01. The sequence goes on from JBGTCB010000009.1 coordinate 5,011, forward strand.
GGCACTGGATGCCCAGTATAGTGAACCGGTATTATAGCTACACAATCCTCGTCGTATTTCCTGTCGAGATCCTCAAGGTCCATTCCTAAAGTACCTGGATCACTGTCTACAAAAACCGGTTGTAGCCGGTTATGCAAAACGGCGGTAGCAGTGGATGCAAAAGTGAGCGCGGGCAATAATACTTTCTTACCTTCTGTGAAACCAAAAACCGAAAGAGCCAAGTGTAAGGCTGCTGAAGCAGAATTAACAGCGATAGCCACCTGAGAACCAGTAAGCAAACGCCACTCGTCCTCAAATTCATTAACGAGTGGTCCTAGTCCGATCCACGATCGCTCAAAGGCGTCTTTGATATTCTCTAGTTCTTCTTCTCCAAGAGAAGGTTTGAATAATCTTACAATCATATCTTTATGCCCTGATAGGTTTCTTTGAAGCTTGAAAAAGTCATGTTATTCACATCCTTTTCAGACAAAATCGGATTTCTTTCGGGCCAATCGATTCCCACTTCTTCATCATTCCAAATTAAACCACCTTCGTATTCCCGATTGTACGCATTGTCAACCTTATAAAGGACTTCACTTTCTTCAGTAAGCGTACAGAAACCATGGGCAAAACCCCTTGGAATAAAGATCATCTTCTTGTTAACTTCAGAAAGTTCGATACTTTCCCATTGTCCGAAGGTAGCGGATGCCTTCCTTAGATCTACAAAGACATCGAAAACGGCTCCGCGGATGCAGCGCACTAATTTCGTTTCACTATGAGGAGGAAATTGAAAATGGAGGCCTCGAATAAGTCCTTTATGTTCACTGCGTGAATGATTTTCTTGGATCCAAGAGCGGTCCAAACCTGATTCAGCAAATAGATGCCGATCGAAAGTGCGCATGAAAAATCCACGGTTGTCTAATATTGGAGAAAGGGTTATTTCGTATACTCCAGCTAGCTTTCGTTTCTTAATTTCCACAGGGCAAGATATTGGGTGATCTGGTATCGAGATAGCTCGACCACAGCTTGTTTTTGAAAGCAACTATACCAATGGGCCGTCATCTGGATGGTCTCATCCAAATCGAGCACCGGCTT
>JBGTCB010000010.1:0-2733 GCA_041748995.1 Saprospiraceae bacterium
AAAGATCCCCCTCAATAAATTGGTGCAAGTCCGGCTTGCAAAACCATTCGAAAAACCGGAGTAAGAACCGGGGTGGCATGGATCCTTTCATAAGCTAAAAATCAAGCTTCATATCTAACTGAATTTTAGGCATCGCGTCCCAAAGTTGGTTTCGCAGATCCCGAGTATAGGCGAGGGCTGTTTTACCATATGCAGTGATTTGGTAATATTTTTTTGGTCTCCCCGCTCTATCCTGGGTCACCTCACCGGTAAGAGATTGTATATATCCTTTTTTCTCCAGCCTGACCAGGGCTGACTGTAGGGCTCCTACACTGACTTTCCTGTCTCCCTTTGTCTCAATCTCCTTTTTGATGGATACCCCATAAGCTTCTCCATGCAAGACCCCTACTGTGAGGAGGACCAATTCTTCAAATTCACCGAGTTGGAATTTTTTCATATCAATCCAAAAAATTATTTCTTAATTGTAGTTATATTCAAACATACATGATTTTTTAATAAATTCCTAATTGTAGTAAAATAGCTGGATTTTTTTAAGTAATAGCGTTCTGCTCCTCAATCAACCTGAGATGGAAATTGGCTCCAGGATTCAACTTTTGGGATTAGCGAGTTGGCTCCAGGATCCTTTCGAGCATTAGTTGTTGGTTGTCGGGTTATTTCTGATCTTTTGTTTTTGGTCCCTGGGGTTCGGTTTGGCTCCAGGATCCAATTTAGAACTCGGATCCGGGAGCTCCACTCCGAGAAATAGACAAGCACGAATAATGACCATAAACAAGCGGAAGGAAACATGGAGCAAGGTTGCCTGTGAGATCCTGGAGCCCTTTGTTAGTAGAAATCGGCTCCGGGATTTAACTTTGGGATTAGCGATTTGGCTCCAGGATCCATTCAAGCACTAGTTGATCGGTGTTGGGTTATATCAGGTCTTTTTTGTTTTTGGTATTGGGGTTCGGTTTGGCTCCCGGATCCAATGCAGAAATCGGATCCGGGAGCTCCACAACAACCGGCAGACAAGCACGAAGAACGGACCACAAACAGGTGGTAGGAAACATAGAGCAGGCAGGAAATGAGATCCTGGAGCCCCTTGTCAGATCTGGTTCAAGAAAGAGGTGTATTAATCCTTAATTTCAGGTTTGAAATCAGGCCAATCATACACTTGGGCGACAGCCCTCACAATTTCCATATTAAGATCTCCACCTTTGTCCGCATTCGACATAACAACCAGACCTTTCCCCAGATGAGGGTACATGATCGCAAAAGATCGAAATCCCACGTTGCCTCCAGGATGAGCAAAGAGTAAATTCTTTCCTTCACCTCCCAACCCTGGTCCTATGCCATAATTCCCAAGTTGGGGGGTGAGCATTTCTTTTGCCAACCGGGTGGATAGGGTGGGGCAATCGTCACCCAAATAGGCCTCACTCAAACCAATCATAAATTTGGCCAAATCCACAGATGTTGTCCAGAGACCGGCAGCCGCACTCTCCGGATAAACATGCCAACCACCTTCTATGGGTTTATCTGGATTCTGGTGGGCCAGTGCTACCTCGCGGGTCATATATTTGGGAAGGTTTACTGAGAATGTACTCTGGCTCATTCCGATAGGGTCCAAAACCAGATCCTTCATTGCCCTGGCAAATGGTTTTCCGGTGATATCTTCAATCAGCATTTGTACAATAGTGTATCCACCTCCGGAATAATTAAATTTCACACCTGGCAAAGTGTCTACCTTAATAGCATCCGTATTGCCCTTGCCATCCAGCACTTCAGCCGTCGATGGTATTTTTTCTCCGGCTTCATAACCGGGAAAACCACCAACATTGATTCCTGCACTGTGAGTCAGCAGCATTCTTAATGTTACCGGTTGTGTCTGAGTATGTTGATTATCCGGTATTTTCCATGATTTGAGCCATTGGTTTACATCTGCGTCCAGAGATAGTATTGATTGGTCAACCAGCATCATGGATGCAAGTGCAGTCACAGGTTTGCTTACTGAAGCAGCCTGAAACAAGGTCGACATGGTTACTGAATCTTCAGTACCGGCAGTACGAACACCATATCCGGCTGACCATTCTATCTGACCATCATTAATAACCGTTACACTGACCCCGGGTACTCCATAATATCTAATGCGCTGATAAATAGAAGGCCAATTATCACTTTCTCCGGCATTGATAACGGGAGGCGGTATTCCATTTTGAACGGCAGCCTGACGGTGATCGGCTGATGTTAATCCCTGACCACTCGAATAATGATAGCAAATATTAAATAATATTAGGGTCAGAAATGAAAAGCAAGAGAGTGCGGATTTGACAGAATAAATCATGATACCGGATTTTTTGAAAAAGGTTTTTTTGAATTTAATAGAAAGTAGACTGCCCTTTAGATCAAATAGTTGCAGAAAGAACCTAAATAATTTTCATATTCCGAATTGTCAGCATATTCTTTAGTGGACCTCATTTTCTGTCTGATTTATAACAGTCGATTGATATGAGATCCTGGAGCCTTTCGGTCAGCAAGAAATTGGCTCCAGGATCCATTCGGGCATTAGCTGATCGTTATTGGGTTATAGCTGGTCTTTAGTATTTTGATCTTGGGGTACGGTTTGGCTCCCGGACCAACGATGAACTTGGATCCGGGAGCTCCACAACGATCCGCAGTCAAGCAGAAGCCAGGAACCAAACAAGCGGCAGAAAACATAGAGCAAGGTAGGAAGTGAGATCCTGGAGCCCTTTTGGTCAG
>JBGTCB010000011.1:0-6725 GCA_041748995.1 Saprospiraceae bacterium
GATAAATGAATAGATCGTGCACACAATCTTGAACTGTCGCACGATCCTGGCAGAAACGGAATCCATACTGTAGGAGATTTTCGATATGGTAGTCATAAATAGACTTAAATGCATCCTGACTACCTTCTTTTAAATGGTCCCATAAAAGCTGATCATCCATAAGGTTCTATAAATTCTTTGAGACAATTTGTAACGCTCATTATAAAGGCATTAACGGTGGTTTTGACTTAGAAGACAGACGAAAAACCAATTGAAAGAGTGAATTAAGAAATTTTTAACAATTCACGGTGGGTACATAATGAAGAAACCTGACTTCTCTCTGTGTAAATCTAATTTATTAATCAAATATTTATTCCAATGAATAGTCAAGTTTTAAGGATAACCGGGATGTTGATCCTGCTGGCAGGAAGCGTCTTTACTGCATGCAATAAGGAAAATGATCTTGCCAGTGACGACGTTGAAAACTATATTGATTCTGTGGTTTTCGACATGCAAAATCAGGGTAATTGCGGTAAGTTCGGTTGTTATGAATTCGTGTTTCCCATTACGGTGTCATTCGCTGACGGCAGTACAGCCGAGGTGTCGGACTACCGGAATCTCCGCGAAACTTTGAGAACCTACCGGGAGGATAACCCGGATTCTAGCAGACCTATTCTCGGATTTCCATTGGAAGTCACGACCGATGAGGGAGAAGTCATTACTGTGAGCTCGAGGGAAGAACTTCATGAACTCCGAATCCAGTGCCGGCGTGATTTTTTCCGTAAACATCACCACAAAGGACACCGGTTTCGCGGTATGTTCTGCTTCAGTTTGAATTTTCCTTTGAGTATCGCTTTACCCGATGGCTCCACTGTGGAGCTGGTTGACAGAATAGAACTGAAAGAAACACTCCGGACATGGAAGCATGAAAATCCTGAAAGTGAGGAGAGACCCGTACTGGTCTATCCCCTGACTGTATCTATGGAAGACGGGACGGAAGTTACAGTAGAAAGCAAAGAAGGTTTGCTTGCTCTAAAAGATACGTGTAGTCAGTAGCAATTTAGAGTTCATTAGCACTTAATGTCAAGGTTTCGAAGGGTGCCCGGTAAAGGTCGGGCTCCCTTTTTTCGTTATATAGTCAGGCGAGTCATCAATTTAAACGATTAGCCCCAAGGAGACACAGATTTACAATCTTATACACTTTATATAAAATTGTAATATATTAGAAGAAATTTTTACTTTTACTGGTCTATTTTAGAAGAAAACTACAATTGTCATGCATCGGTTTATCCCTCTTTGTCTTATTTTTTCGGCTTTGTTTTGTCAGGTTAACCTGATTCACGGTGACAGAGCAGCAGACTCCCTGCAACTCGTAACCTTATACAACAGTACCTCAGGATCGACCTGGTCGATTACCTGGAATCTCCAATCACCGATAAATACCTGGCATGGTATTACGCTCAATGCCGGGGGGGAGGTTCTTTCGGTCAGCCTGCCCAGTAACAACCTGGTGGGAGCGCTACCAAATTTAGCCCTGCCCAGATGTGTCATGTTGTCTCTCAGTAACAATACGTTGAGAGATACCCTTCCCAGATTAGGTGGGTTGCCCGCTTTGCGTATACTCGATCTTACTAATAATGAAATCGACGGTCATTTATTTGACTTCAATATGCCCAATCTGGAAACAATGAGAATGGCAAACAATAAGATCCAGGGACCCATACCAGATTTTAGCAGGATGCCGAAGCTTAGGTCCATTAATCTGAATAATAACCGTCTTGATGGAGGATTAGTCGATTTTTCAAAAATACCTGAACTCCTGAACCTCTGGCTAGCGGATAACTTCCTTGATGGTCCTATACCGGAATTTAATTTTTTACCGGAGCTGCTGACACTCGATCTCCATGGCAATCGCTTTTTCGGTCTTGTACCGGAATTCAGGGGTTCTATTCAGTTATTTGTTATCGATTTATCGCATAACGACCTCACTGGATTTGTCCCTGGTTTTACCCGTTTGAGAACTCTGGAAACCCTGCGCTTAAATGATAATCGCCTCGCTGGTCCGGTTAATAATTTCAGCGCGTTAGGCTCATTGACCGAACTGGACATCTCTAACAACCTACTGGAAGGCCCCCTGCCGGATATGACTTTCAACAAAGAGTTAAATGATTTTAATGCCAGCGGCAATGCATTCAGGGGTAAAATACCTTCTTTTGCTGGTCTCGTGGATTTGCAGCGATTGGACATTTCCAAAAATCAGCTGTCGGACACCTTACCGGACCTGAGCTATCTGCCTTCGCTGGTGGAACTCCGGGTAGACAGTAATAATCTTGTACACAGCAACTTTGATGTTACAACGTCCAATACATTGCAGGTGCTTGAGGCCCAATATAACCAATTCACTTTCAGTGATTTATTTATGATCAACGGACTATCACTCAGTCAGTTTATCTATTCACCTCAAAAACCTATTCCAATGCCAGACACGATTTTTGCTACCATCGGAGAAACGGTAAAGATCGATTTAATAGAAGACTTTGCAGTGGGAAACAATGAGTATAAATGGTTTCGTGATGAAGTTTTTCTAACAGCTACTGCTATAAATGAATTGGACCTGCTCAATATCAATGCCCTGGATCAAGGTACTTACCATGCTATGGTAACAAACAACTCCCTTCCATTCCTTATGCTTCTTTCTGAAAAAGTTTTTCTCCTGATGGATTGCCCATATAATGAGGCGGAGATTGTGGATTCTATTTGTGTGGGAGATACGATTTATGTAAATAACAAGCCATATTTTGAGACCGGTAATTACCGCGATACCCTGATAGTACCTGATCCCCGTATCTGCGATTCCATCTTTATCATATCACTGACGGTGTTTCCTGAGTACGATACGACCTTATTAGACACCATTTGCCAATCTGACCAGGTGATTTTTGCAGGGCAGATAATCACCACATCCGGATTTTATACCGATACGCTGACCACCGTAAACGGATGCGATTCGATTGTGCATCTTAATCTGATTGTGCGCCCAGCTTTCACCAGGGTTAATGATGTCGATTTATGTGCGGGAGATACGTTATTTGTTGGCGATTTAGTTCGACTTACGACCGGAATTTACTTTGACACATTACAGACGATTTTTGGATGTGATTCGGTGATCATTACGGATCTGACAGTTTTAGATACATTTATATCAATTACCGATGTCAATCTTTGTTTTGGCGAAACATATGAATTTCGGGGAGAAACTTACAGTCAGACAGGAACCTATATAGATCGGTTGACAAACGAGATTGGCTGCGACTCTACCTTTATTTTAAATCTTGCTGTACCGGTGTCGGATCATTATACCTTGTTCAGGTCTATTTGTCAGGGTGATTCGATCGTAGTTGATACCATGGTTTACAAGGAGGCAGGCGTCTATGTTGACAGTTTGATAAGTAGTACGGGTTGTGACTCTATTGTGACCTTGACATTGACAATCACGAATCAATTTCAGACGGAATACAATTTCACCATTTGTAGGGGTGATACCTTGTTTTTTGGGGGAGACACTCTGACCGTTGCCGGGATATTTATCGATTCGTTGACTGCTGTGGGGGGATGTGATTCGATCACTAAAGTACGCCTCAATGTGATAGACTCCGTTCTTGTGAGAATCGATACGTTGCTTTGTTTTGGTGACTCAATAATGATAGGAGATAATATTTACAAAGTTGATGGCACTTTTAAGGATACCCTTCCCGGTGAAAATTGCGATACGATTGTCAACTCCGCTATATCGGTGAATCCGGAAATTGAGTTGCAAAATCTACGTACAGTGGTGCATTCAAGTGGCATTGGTTTCATTGAGCCTACGATTACCGGAGGAAGCGGAGAGTTTAACTACTTCTGGAGTACCGGAGCTAGTACGCCGGTCCTGGACAGTGTATTGGCAGGCAATTATGGCCTCACTGTTACCGATGAAGCAGGTTGTAGTGTTAGTTTTGGTCTGGTACTGGATCCGACCACTGCCGTTTCAAACCTTCCGGCACCATCGATCAGTGTTAATGTCTATCCAAATCCAACTTTAGAATCAGCCGACCTTCACATTGTCTTTGACGGGTCAATGGGAGAGTCTTTTCACATACAGTTGTTTGATCTGCATGGAAAGATGGTTACTGCCCGTAGATTTACGATACAGCAGGCAGAGCAGGTGCTGACTTTACCGGCACCGGCCTATCCCGGCTTATACACGATGAAGATTGCGGATGAGAAAGGAAGCTTTGCTATGAGAAAAGTCATGGTGCATTAGTTCAGGTCAGGTAGATGTGCCATAGCTTTGGTATTATTTTAACCACTCCTCCCTGGGTCATCTCTTTATTGCCGTTCAATTACCGGTAAATGACGGATTTTTATTAAAAAAAATTGTTCTAAAAAACAGATGATATTAAGTGATTATGTGTTTTCGATTATTTTAGAATAATTTATATATTAGTAAAAATACTATAAGAATTTATTGTTTGGTAGATTGAAATTTGTGCAAAATATTTTGCCAGTTTATTTGCAATACATAGAATATTCATATATATTTAAGAATGAGATATGACACGACTGATGTGTTAGTCATTGATCGGGTGAAATTAAAGATATGTTTGCGATAGACATCCAAAGACCGTATTAATTGTCTGAAGCTAATCATATAAGCACGATGTCTTTTTTATCACCGAAAGGCTAGTGTTTGACAGCCATGTGCGTTAGCATTTACTTGCATGCCTGGGTGCAATAATTTGTAGATCACGTACTCTGATTTATCTCAGAGCCGATATTACAAAATAAAATTATTATGCCTTTAAGAGCAAAATTGCAAGTGACTCCTCTGGAGTACAATGGTTCAAGAAATTGAAACCATTTTCGGGCTTTTTCTATCGTTGTCTTACAACTTTTGAAATAGACCTGAGATTGCAAAACATTTTGGCTGAATTGAGGTCATTCGACTGTGCCCGTTTTGAGAGATCGAATCCGTATCGTAGGATACTGAGATATGATCACAATAAACAAGGGTGTAAGGGAGAACCTCGATGCATATTGATTTATCAATGTGCAACACAGGAGTTTTTCAAATTTATTTGAATTCTCCTGATTTTGGATGCTCGTCATCTGGTCTACAAATCTCCTTGTGAGAATTGAAAACCGCCTGAGAGATGGTATGCAACCAAAATTAAAGGGGGAGTCATGAAAGTGATTCCCCTTTTTTTATTTGGGTATTCAACAACCTTTTGGAGTCCGGAACGGGCGTGAGTGTATGTTTTGCGCATTTTTCTAAAATATGTGTAGAGAACATTTGTCAGATTCCAGGATTTTTCATCCACATCAACAAATGTTGGAGCCATAAATATTTGTTCGGGAATTGAGATTCCGCGGGTATTTAATCAGGTCCTTTCAAACGAACCAGGTAAAGAGGATGGTTAAGTAAATAAAATATCCAAAAGCCGCCAAGGCAATAAGCGTGAGGATCAGATTGGTAGCCGGATAGATCCAAAGTATTGCGATAAATACCAGTAGCATTAAAGTCCCTAAAACAAAAGGAAGCGGATTTTTTTTCAGGTTTCTGCTGGGATAAGATACCTGGATCGGCAGAAAATGTAAAACTCCAAAAATTACAATGAAGAAGGTATTAAAAATATGGCCGCTTTTGAAAATAAAGAAGGTATAGAACACGACCAGGTTCCACAGTACAGGAAATCCTTTAAATTGGCCTTGTTTAGTAACCATTCCTTTCTTACCGTAGTAAAATGCCGAGACTAAAACAACATAAGCTGATAAAGGTAGTCTAAGATTGACAGGAGTTAAATCTGCCCGGTAAACAAAGTAGGCCGGAATAAAAGCATAAGTTAAAAAATCGATTACATAGTCAATGTTGCTACCATCAATCTGGGGTAGTATTTCCTTCACATGGAATTTTCTGGCCAATAAACCGTCCGTGCCATCAATAAAAAAACAGACCATCAACCAGGTCATTGAAAGAGACCACTGGTTTTGGTCTATGGCTATTAAAGCCAGAAGAGCAAAGACACCTCCAAGGGCTGTGTAGAGATGAATGGTCCAGGCTATCAGTTTACTCAAGATATTCAGACTTTCAAGTTGGTTACCTAAAATAGGTTTATTTTATCGATAGCTATGACCTCGTTTGATGCTAGTGTCAAGGCAACGTTTAAATGACGGGTAAGGTGGTGTAGATTTTGAGGTAGGTCAAGGCGCAAAAATGAGCATAGCCATAGCTACGTGAGTTTTTTGTAACACAGAGATACCTCAAAAGATACCCCGGATCACCCGTAGGTTTAGGCTTGACTTGACACTAGGTCAGCAATGGAATGAAATGTAGATTTGTATCGCATGATGCACACCCGAAAATACCTGACAAACTCATGGATAGCCAGCTTATTCCTGCTTATCGTCCTTGTATTTGTCGGCTTTTTTACTGACAGATTAAACAGAGGTCAGGTATTTTGGCCTGGGTATCTGGCCATGATGTTTTTCTACGTGCTGATCTTTTATGTGGCCCATCGGGCGGTGGGAAGCGGTGATCGGGATCATATACTGGCAGGAAGGTCCATGCCTTTGTGGCTAGGGGTGTTCACTATGAGCGCTACCTGGATCGGAGGTGGTTTTATCAATGGAACCGCCGAATACACGTATAGTGAAGGATTGCTTTGGGTACAGGCACCCTGGGGTTACGCTCTCAGTCTCATCATCGG
>JBGTCB010000012.1:0-4156 GCA_041748995.1 Saprospiraceae bacterium
TTTTGTCTCGCCAGTTTCGTCAGAAATTTAAGGGTGATGATTTCAAGGTGTACCGGGTTTTGCGATCGATCAATCCATCACCCTATCTTTACTATTTTGATTATGGTTCCTATAAAATCTTTGGCAGTTCACCCGAATCACAACTGGTCGTAAAGGGTCAGACAGCTTATGTCAATCCAATCGCCGGAACCTATAAACGTACCGGAAAGGATGAAGAGGATGCTATCAATGCAGAAAAGTTAATGGCTGATCCCAAGGAAAATTCCGAGCATATTATGTTGGTTGACCTGGCTCGCAATGATCTTGGCCGCCATTGTCATGGCGTCAAAGTCCAGGTTTTGAAGGAGGTGCAATACTTCAGTCATGTCATTCACCTCGTTTCAAAAGTGACCGGCCAGCTGGATGAAAATGCCAATACCATCCAGATTTTTGGGGATACTTTTCCGGCCGGTACATTGTCCGGAGCTCCGAAATATAAAGCGATTGAATTAATCAACAAATATGAAAATATCAACCGGTCATTTTACGGAGGTGGGATTGGATTTTTCAATTTTAATGGAAATGTTGTGCATGCGATCATTATCCGGTCATTTCTCAGTCTTAATAATGTACTTTATCGTCAGGCAGGTGCCGGAATTGTTTCAGCCAGCGTTGAAGAAAGTGAATTGCAGGAAGTAAATAATAAATTAGGAGCTCTGAAAAGGGCCCTGGTATTAGCAGAACAATTAAATTAACCTCATCATGAAGATCTTAGTTATCGATAATTACGACTCCTTCACCTACAATCTGGTACAATATATCCGGGAGATCATATCGTATCCCGTTGATGTCTTTCGCAACGATGCCATCCCCCTGAATGAGGTTGAATTGTATGACGTCATCGTGCTATCACCAGGCCCGGGAGTACCATCGGAATCAGGCATTACTCCAGAGATAATCCGCGAATATCATCAAACAAAATCTATTTTGGGTGTTTGCCTTGGTCATCAGGCTATTGGTGAAGCATTTTGCGGCACATTACATAATTTAGACCATGTCTTTCACGGAGTAGCTACTCAGATCAGCGTGATAAAGGATGACATCCTGTTTGAAGGTTTACCCGGACAATTTGATGCCGGCCGTTATCACTCCTGGATAGTAGAAAAAGACGGTTTCCCGGATTGCCTGGAAATTATCGCTGAGGATCAGGAAGGCACTATTATGGCACTAAGACATAAGATTTTTAATGTGCGGGGTGTACAGTTTCATCCGGAGAGTATTTTAACACCGGACGGGAAGAAAATACTTAGAAACTTCTTTTCATTTTCAGAGAACTATCAGGATAAGAAATTTGAAAAAAAAGATAGCCGGTTTCTGGCATAATGATTCCTAAAAGGTTATGAAAAAAATTTTAGAAGAACTATATGATCAGAAAAGATTAAGCAGATCAGAAGCAAGAGAGATTTTATTGAAGATCAGTGAAGGTCATTTTAATGATGCTCAACTTGCCTCCTTTCTCACGGTATTTAAAATGCGTCCTATCAGCAAAGATGAATTGCATGGATTCCGCGATGGGCTTCTTCATTTATGCAGACCATTAGATTTGCGGGGTAGAGATTCTATAGATATTGTAGGCACTGGCGGTGACAACAAAAATACCTTCAATATTTCTACACTGACCACGTTCGTGGTTGCGGGAGCCGGGTATTGTGTCACCAAACATGGTAATTATGGAGTGTCATCGGTGAGTGGTTCATCCAATGTATTGGAGCATTTGGGATATCAGTTTACAAATAATCCCGATGAATTGAACCGGAGACTTGACCGAAGTCAGATGATTTTTTTACATGCACCGCTTTTTCATCCGGCTATGAAAGCCGTCGGTCCGGTGAGAAAGGCTCTGGGAATGCAGACCTTTTTTAATATGCTGGGTCCTTTGGTAAATCCTTCCCGGCCAAAACGACATTTTCTTGGAGTGTTTGGTATGAACTTATCCCGTCTTTATCAATATATTCTCCAGGAGGAGAAGACATCGTTTGCGGTGATTTATAACCTTGACGGTTATGATGAAATTTCACTTACCGATCGGTTCATTTATCGCAGTGATGACTCAGAACGTTATATATCACCGCAGGATCTGGGATTTGACACCGTTGATCCCATGGACCTGCATGGCGGTAATAGTGTAACAGAGGCAGCTGATATATTTGTAAGTATTTTAGAAGGAAAGGGAACACCAGCTCAGAAAAACGTCATCTATGCTAATGCCGGACTAGCAATACATCGTTTTCATCCGGATCGAAGTTTTGAGGAATGTATTGATGAAGCCAGGGAATCGCTGGATTCAGGAAAAGCACTGAATAGTTTGAAGAGAGCTTTGGAAAATTAGTTTGGAGTCGGAAGTTGGAAGTCCGGAGTCGGAAGTCGGAAGTCGGACCGGAGTCGGAAGTTGGAAGTTGGAAGTCCGGAGTCAGAAGTCGGGAGTCGGAAGTCGCGAGTCAGGAGTGGGAGCTGGGAGTTGGGACGATGAATTAAAGAATAGGAAATGGATATTTTAGAAAAAATAATTGAACGTAAAAGACAGGAAGTAGCCGAAAGGAAGAAATTGATTTCTACCACTGAATTCGAAAAATCACATTTATTTAACCGTTCGGTGTTATCCATGTCTCAACATATACGTGAAAAATCACCTTTTGCAATTATCGCTGAATTCAAGCGCCGGTCACCGTCGAAGGGAAATATTTTTAACGAGGCTGAAGTACGATCGGTCGTCAAGGGCTATGCGGAGGCCGGATGTGCCGGTATATCCGTTCTAACCGACATGGATTTTTTTGGTGGCAGCCTCGATGATCTGAAGGATGCACGGGAAACAGTGCGAGTCCCGTTGTTGAGAAAAGAATTTATCATCGATGAATTTCAAATTCTGGAAGCAAAAAGTGCAGGGGCCGATCTCATTTTACTCATTGCCGAGGTACTCTCGGCTGATGAGATTCTGCAACTGACAAAATTTGCCCGTTCATTGGATTTGGAAGTACTGCTGGAAATGCATACCAAAAGTCAAATCCATAAGGTGAATGATCAGATCCATATAGTCGGAATTAACAATAGAAATTTGAAGACCTTCGAAGTGGATCTGGATGCATCCATTCTTTTGCTTGATCAATTGGAAGGAGATTTTATAAAGATTTCAGAAAGCGGATTGAATGATCCGGTGGCTGTGGTAAAACTGGCCAATGCAGGATTCGAAGCATTTTTAGTGGGAGAAAACTTTATGAAAACTAAAGAACCTGGAAAGGCCTGCAAAGCATTTATTTCCGAACTATTAGAGCTGCATGAACCGAGCCATGATATTTAAAGTCTGTGGTATGAAATACCAGGATAATATCGAGGATTTACAGCGCCTTGAACCCGATTGGATGGGGTTTATCTTTTATGAAAAGTCACCCCGTTATGTTGCCGAACCTCCTGATCTAAGCGAGGTAACAGCAAAAAAAATTGGGGTCTTTGTCGACGCAGATGATGCCCTGATCATTCGTAAGATTAAAAATTTCCCTCTGGATGGTATCCAATTTCACGGTCGCGAATCTCCTGAAACCTGTGGTCAATATCGGAAGAGAAGTTTATTAATTATTAAAAGTTTTTCTATAGATAAAAATTTTGATTTCTCTGATACGAGTCCCTATGAGGGCAACTGTGATTATTTTTTATTTGACACCAAAGGTATTTCTCCTGGGGGTACCGGAAAAACATTTAAATGGGAGCTTTTGCAGAATTATCAGGGAAAAACACCTTTTATCTTAAGTGGGGGTATCAATCCGGATAGTGTTTCAGCTCTTAAAGCATTTTCTCACCAATCGTGGGTGGGAATCGATATCAACAGCCAATTCGAGATTGACCCGGGATTTAAAAATATTGAACTTATCCAAAATTTTAAATATGCATTATTCGGTAGATGAAAAGGGATTTTATGGCGATTATGGTGGTGCCTTTATTCCGGAAATGTTGTATGCCAATATTGAGGAATTAAAAAATAAATACCTGGCTATTATTGAAGATCCGGCCTTTCAACACGAAATGCTGAAATTACTGAAGGATTATGTAGGTCGCCCCAGTCCTTTATATTTCGCGAAGCGTTTATCCGAAAAATTTGGAGCCAAACTGTATTTAAAGCGGGAAG
>JBGTCB010000013.1:0-2404 GCA_041748995.1 Saprospiraceae bacterium
CATTGATGGGACTAAAATTTCAGGATGGCAAGTCGAAGTTGCACCTCCCGGTCATGATACCGGTGGGGTCTATGAATCTTATGGCAGGGGATGGCTAATAAAAACGGACACTACCCTGGACAAGCACCTGAAATTTGGTGATTGGAATAAAATGAAAATAAAGGTAGTGGGAGACCAGGTCACCACCTGGTTAAATGGAGTTGAGATGATTGATTTGAAGGACGAAAAAATTGGTGATGGTAAGGGGCACCTGGCCCTGCAAATACACGATGGTGGAGGAATCAAAGTCTTCTGGCGCAATATTGAGATTAAGCGTTTGTAGAAATAAGCAAAATATCAGACGTATTTAATCCGAAATGTCCATTGCAATTCTGGACCACACAGAGAGGCTAATGAACAACCTGGTTAAACTATGATTTCCCAACCCTTACGGTAAGTCCTCTTGACAAATTGATTGGCCTCTTCGAAATTGGTAATTTGCATTTTATCCCCGTCCCATTTGAGCCGCTTTCTGCCAGGAAAAACCAAACCACCCCGCTGATTGCCGGATTTCTTTCCAAGCATGTAACTCCTTATGGCCAAATTACCCATCAGTACCGTTTCTGTCAGTGGACCAGAATAGTCAAAGGAAGAGGTTAATTTCGTATGCTTTTCTCCGCCAAAACCTTGTTTACAGGCATCAGTCCATAATAGTTGGTGGCCATAATTACTTTGGTCCGCATATTGGTTTTCTCCTTTAAAGTCATCCGGCATAATGATTTTTTCACCGGTTTTAAGATAAATCTGGGGTTTTAATCCATAGGTTCCACAGGTCATTATTCCCTTTTCTCCAATCATCATTACACCATTGGCGCTCCCTTCTTCACCCATAAAATCCTCGGAAGGTATCAGATCGGGATGAAATGGTCTAAGACCGCCATCATGCCAGGTGAGCTTCAATTCAACAGGATTATTGACCGTACTGGGAAATTTAATTTCCACTCTTGAAGCAGGCGGGCACCCCTCCGGTATATACTCAGGTGTCCAGTCCTGGATAAATATTTGAGCTACACTGCATTCTACTTCCGTTGGATAACCCAATTGAAAGACCCGGAAAGGTGTGTCGATCAAATGGCAACCCATATCGCCTAAGGCACCGGTCCCAAAATTCCACCATCCCCGCCATTTGAATGGATGATATAGTGGATGGTAATCCACCATTTCCGCAGGTCCGATAAAAAGATCCCAGTTGCTTTTTGAAATACTCTCCGGAAGAGCGACTTTTTCGGAGGGTACTGGGATCCCCTGAGGCCAGACTGGTCGGTTTGTCCATACATGAACCGTATCAACATTTCCGATCTTTCCTTCATTAAACCATTTCACCATTTGTTCCTGACCCGGATTGGAGGCTCCCTGATTGCCCATCTGAGACACTATTCTATAGCGACGGGCTGCATTGGTTAGCATTCTAGCTTCGTGAATGTTGTGTGTCAGAGGTTTCTGCACGAAGACATGTTTGCCCATGGACATGGCTGCCATAGCTGCCACAGCATGTGTATGATCAGGGGTCGAAATCGTTACCGCATCAATGCCGTCTTTGTTCTCATCAAGCATTTTTCGGAAATCGGCATAAAATCGGGCTTTCGGAAATTTGTCAATCGTAGCCTTGCACTGACTTGCATCGATGTCACATAAGGCCACTACTTCATTTGCGCCTTCGTTCCAGGCATTTATAATGTCTGACCGACCTTTGCCTCCGGAGCCAATCGCAGCGAGACCAAGCTTATCACTGGGTGGAACATATCCTCTTCCCAGGACATGCCGTGGGACAATAAAGAATCCGGATGCAGCCAGTGTTCCTTTCTTCAGGGCATCTCTCCGGCTAAAAGATGTTTTTTTTTGATCCTTCATAGTTAAGCGGAATTAACGTCTCCGAAGATACGCCTTTTTCATTTAAACCTCAGTTTGGTTCGCAGTCGAAAGATTTACATATGATTCTTCGCATCTGACAAACCCAGGGCAAACTACGAAGACATGGCACTAACAGGCACAGGAGGATTGTCCTGTATGAAACGCAAAATCTCATCGACTTCATCCGAGAGAAATAATAGCTTTTCATAGGTCTGATTTCGGGCTAAACGTTTTAGAAGGGGAAAAATGGCGGTATCGTATTCATAATGGTCTCTTCCCATAAAAATCATCGGACTATAATAATTGTAGGTGCCATAGTGATTCTGAGCCGCATCCATAAATATTTCCTGAACGGTTCCTGCACTACCCGGGGCGAATATAATGCCATATAGACAAATGGCTAGCAGTGTGTCTTCTCTGATGCTGTTACTGAAGTACTTGGCAATGGAGGTGCCGAAAACATTGCTTGGCTCGTGCCCATAAAACCAGGTAGGAATAGCCAATGATTGTGAAT
>JBGTCB010000014.1:0-5269 GCA_041748995.1 Saprospiraceae bacterium
CCTGGATTACAACCGCATCGGTGGTATGGATGGTCCGGTTTATGAGGATTTTCGCAGTGCTCTAACGGTGCTCACCACTGTAGTCAGTCAGCGCCCCGGTGTAGCCATTGTGGATGGAGGATATAAATCATTTTCTACGGATCGGCCCTTCACACCGCGCCCGCTCGATGCAGCCCTGGCCGAGGTGCCCTATGCCTGGGCAGGAGATGAACATGGACGCCTCGACCTGACGAATGCCCAACGCGAGGTAAAACTGGGTGACCGGATAGAGTTTCTGGTGCCTCACTGTGACCCCACAATCAATCTCTATGACAGCATCCATTGCGTGCGAAACGGTCAGGTTGAGGCAGTATGGTCTCTTGCCGCGAGGGGGATGAGCCAGTGACCGAGGGAGTAAATCAAAAAGATTGGAAGGTAAGAATAGTAGAGAAGCCAAGCCCTTGTGGTGGCTTGGCTTCCATTCTCATATAAGGATGGTTGGTCAATTGTTTGGCCAATCAGCCCAGAGACTGCAGTGACCGGACTTATCGGTTTTTTGAATACCAGTTTGTACTCCTGAATAAGCAGCATTCATAACTGCACGAGGTGAAAAATGTAATTTACCGTTCTTGGTAGTTCGGAATGCTTTACCAAAATGGCCCTGGCTGAGACCGTGTCCGGCTTCATGTAATGCAATGGTTTCGACATCAATACCACTGCCATCGGACCATGGGAAATTGTCATTGTAATATATTTCCCGGAAAGCCACTTCTTGTTGTCCATCTCCGTTCAAATCCTGGCTCCAGGTAAAAGTGAAGGTGGCACCCAGGATAAAATCACTGCCATCAGGTGCCAGAAGGTCGAAGAAGGCTCCGGGAAGAAAGCCTCCGTGCTGTATGTCACCATAGAAGTTGCTTGCATCGCCACCGAATCCAAAAATTGCCTGCACCACACCAATATCACCAGGCACAACATTTTTAACAAACATTGGATCGGAACAATTTACTCCATCCCAGGTTGACATAGCGCGATCAATAGCTGCTTCGGTTGTACCGGCAGATAGGCCTGAAGATGTTGCACCGTCATGGTTATCAACCGCGTAAACGGTCAAGTCTCCTCCAATGCTTCTGGGATCTCCTGCCAGGAAATCAAAAGCCAATTGCTTGTTTCCCCGATCATTGAAAAATACTGTTTGACCCATTTCATCAGAGTCACCACCGGCGGTGAGATACTCTGCCATGATCAATGTCACAGCCGGATTGCCCGACCTAGCATTCAGGGTTAACTTATTTTGAAGTTTTTTGGCAAATTCCGAATCCAGATCCTTGGCAGAAAAGTCAATCCTGTTAGGTTCAACCTGTACCTCTTTGATTTGAGGCCGGTTAAGAATCAGATCCTGTTGTTGATCCTGGGAACAGGAAAGAAGTCCGGCAGTCAAAATGACTGCCAAAAGAGGTAGATGTTTTACATACATAACAATATATTTTATTAGTTAGAAAAAAACCAGTTGAGTGGGAATGCCCTGAAGTATAATGCGAAGTACATTATCTTTTGAAGCGCAATGTCTAATCCAGGGTGAGGGGTTTTGAGTGGTTTAATTCTGTTTAAGGTAAAAAACTTGAAAGAGTTATCAAAATTTATTCCTCCAAGTGGGATTAAGCTGTAATGTGGAGAGATTTCCCAAATATTGCTTTGCTAATTCATGAGGTAAACACACATGATTTCTGGAAAGAATGTATATTTGCCTCCGCAAAACGGCAGTTGTCAACCGGATGCTGCTAAATTAAATATGGTGGTTGTAGCTCAGTTGGTTAGAGCACTAGATTGTGGTTCTAGGGGTCGCGGGTTCGAATCCCGTCTTCCACCCCTGACGGGACGAGTAGCTACTTGCTCGTCCTTTTTTATTTCTGTAAACTTATAATTATCTGATTTATAATCATTTGTATATAACACTTGATTTATATATGTGGTTCGAACCTTCCTTTTGGTAGGATCTATCGAAAACTTCTCAGGAAAGATTGCTTTCAACAATTGACGCTTTAAAGAGGTGTCGCCATTGGCATAAATCTGTGGTATATTACCAAGACTATTTAAAAGATTTAGGTCAACTTTCGGTATTGTCTTGATTTGACGTTCAAGATTAGTCATATCCCTGGTGAGTTTGGCTTTCTCTGCAAGTAATGTGGTGTTCAACCTTCTGTAATCAGTGGCTAGGAGACCTCCATTTAGGTAGTCTCCCTCAATTCGTTGAATCTTCTTCGTAAGACTCTGATCATTGAATTTCATATTCTTTAATATCTCTTTCTTTGGCTCCACCATGTCTCCTAAGACTTTTTGGACATAGGTGACATCTTCTTCCGTGAAATTCATAGATAATTCTTCTATGGCTTCATCAACAATCTGATGTGCAGTCTCCTTTCGGTAACTCTGTCTTTGTTTGCCTGAAATTGTCTGATAGTAGGGGTAGTGCTTACTTCTGCCTTTTGATAGAGAACCCGTCATGCTCTTGCCAGATATATCGCAAACTAAAATGCCCTTTAGATAAAAGTGTTCACTATTGACACCATTTTTGCCACTGGTACTTCTTCGTGGAGATTCGAACTGTAAAAGAAGATTCGGAACAGATTCAAATAGTTTTTCATCGACAATAGGATCATGTTTGGCCTTAATGCGTTCAACGGGAAAATCCCAGTAAGCTCCCACGTCAATAAATCCAGCATATATTGGATTTTTTAGAAATTCATAGAATCGAGTCTTTGAAATTGTAATCTTGTTCTTATACTCATGGTATAACTCACCACGGTCCTCTCCATCGGCAAATCTCTTAAAGATTTCAGCAACATAGGGGGCATTCTTATCGGGCACTAATATTTTTCGTTTTTTACCCGAAGGTGTTCGTACCGGGGATTCAATCCGCTTATAGCCAAAAGGAGCCGTCCCGGTAAAATATCCCTCTCGATTTGATTGATTCAATCCATCTCTAGTCCTTTCAGATATCTTATTACTTTCCGATTCTGCCATTGCAAAACGAAGGGATAAGATTAAACTGTAATCAGTGGATCTAAAATCAACATGTTCAAAGGGTGATAACGAATGACAAGGTGATACTAAAGGCTGCATTTCTGCCATCGACAAAATCATCTTGAATTGCGAAGGGCAAAAAAGTATCTACCTATTTCCATGATGCCTTTTAATCGATTCTGGTAGAATATGATTGCTTCAGCCCGGGCATTTAAGGGGTTCATATCGAAAAATTCTTGCTCATGACTGAAGGGATCGTGATGGCCCGGATCCATGTCCAAAGGTGGTGAGAAATTCTGCTACTCGGTAGAAGTAAATAGAATTATCTCTGCTTGGTTTCTCTAATTTCTTATGCTTTCTCATGATTTGAATATTTTGGATTAATTAATGTTGTATTCTGCGAAAATCCGCATCTCATTCTGATTTTAGAACTCACCTAATTAACTGACCTGTCATTTAGATTTAACGCGATTTCTTCGCTGTAGCAATCTTATCCCAGATTTAATTTTTATGCAAAAAATTGGCTATACAGTCACCGTAATTTTGCCATGATTTCATCAGCATATTTCGGCAATTTGTCCATCCGATCTAGTCTGGCACCGAATAATTCAATTTCAAACATAATTCTTTGTGCTTGAGGAAGGTCACTAACTGTCCATGTCTTCGTACCCCCTTCTTCACTTGAAGGATATTTCTCACGTCTAGGATTTTCACGATTTTTAAAGGTTCCTGCTTCCTCAATAGTGATGATCTCTATTGCTTCGTACCGAATTTCTCCCGGATGAGGAAGACTCCTTTTCAAAGATTGCAGCATTCTCCGTTCTTCTGAATTAATGGTACTCCAGCTGCATCCGCAGTCGATTCGCATCAATAAGTACTTCCTGGTTCTTCACTGATCCTTCCTCGTATTTTATTAGCACTACGATATTCAAAGAACATACGGACACTGTAATTTTTCAAGACCATAGACGATTGATAGTCCTCAAGATGTTTATCCATACTGCCCATTTGAATTACGATTGGTTTAATTTTATCGAATCAAATGGAAGGCCAGAACTCTATATTTTAGCTACTGATTAAGATAAATCTCGTGGGGGTTTGTTCAACGGTCAGTATATAAAGCGTATGCGGTTTAGAAACCAACTCAAAATCACCGTTAATCGATAAATTTACTTGCAGAAGTTTTGATAACAAAATGTACTAGAATATGATTTATATACCCATGTTGTGGCCAGTTGGGTTCCATCCGGTACCTTTAACCTTTCCTTCTTTTTTCTCAGTCAATAGTATTTTGTCAGCGAGTTTTCACTTTTCACCTTGCTGTCATCTTTTCGTAAGAAACTCGATTGCAATTTTATTGACTAATTCTGGCTGCTCGTTAAAGACATCATGGGAAGTATTGGGCAATACCAAAAATTCACTTCCCGTAATAGAATTATACATCTCAATACCATGTTCAATTGTTATCATATCTCTATCACCTAAGACGATAAGAAACCTTGATCTTATTTTTTTCACCTTTTCAATGGGAACCATGACCTTTTCGCTCCACATTTTTTTTACATCTAATATAAAGTCTCGCCAGTCGTTACTATCATAGGCGGCCGATTGATAATCTTTTACCCATGAACCCCAGTCTTTCTCAACAACTTCGGGCGAAAAATTGTCAACAAATTGTTTAGTTGATTTAGTATAACCACTGTAGTCAAACTGAGCTCCTGAAGCTATTGCTCTCTTAATCTTGTCCGGCCTGTCTGCTGCGAGCAGTTGGGCCACTATACCGCCATCACTCAATCCGATAACATAAACACTGTCCAGTTTTAGTATGTCAATCAACTTTGAAAAGTAGTCTGTAATTATTTGGCAGCTCAGAGTGTCAGATTGTTGTGAACGCCCGTGTCCCGGGCTGTCTACGGCAATAACTCTGAACCTTTTTGATAAGTCAGGAATCACTTTTCTGAAACTGTTTATTGAAGCAGTCCCTCCATGAATCATTAGGAGTGGTGTTCCTTTTCCATACTCTTCATAGTAAATCTTCGTATTATAAATTGAAACGTACTTACCATCATTTGACCCGTACTGAATTGATTGCTGTCCTAATGTCAAATTAACACAGCCAAACGAGAAAATGACTAATACAATAATTACAGTTTTCATTTCTATATTTATGGTTTGTTATAGTCAGCTACATTTTTGTCACCTTGAACTAAACTGTCCACGCAATCGTAATTGTGTGTATGACAAATTTCACTAATATGTTATCTTGTGA
>JBGTCB010000015.1:0-2961 GCA_041748995.1 Saprospiraceae bacterium
TTGAGAAATTTTAGTAAGATTTTTGTGGGATTCAAGGCGCCAAACGCAGGCATAGCCGTAGCTACGACGAGGCTTGGCAACGCAGAAGATCACAGAAAGATATTAAAATTACCAACAATAATTGATGTGTTTGTCTACTAGCCTGATCCCTTTTTAATTTTTAGGAAAACCTACATTCCTTTCTCAATTGCAGATTAGGTACATTGGATTAATCTACTCATCCTGAAAGGGGTTATATTAATAGACTTTTTCTTTTTTTCCAGGGACCATCAATAGCCAGGGTTAAACCGGGACCCTGAATATTCACAAAAAGTATTTTACCATCGGGTGAAAAAGTCGCACCGGCAAATTCGGATTTGTATCCTACATTTTTAGCAATGTGATAAATACCACCTTCGGGCGTCACACCCACTATATGTGGAGTTAATTTGTCTTCACAAATCACCAGATCTCCATGAGAAGCAATGGTCAGGTTATCGCAACTTTCTACCAAAGCGGAATTATTGGGCTCAATAAATATTTCCAGACTTCCGGGTTCATTATTTTCTTCTGTTTGTCCTTCATATGGAGAAGGGGTGTAGCGGAAAATTTGACCATGTTCCAGGTGACCACCATTCGTGCAAGCAAAGTAAAATTCATTTTCTCCAAACCAGATTCCTTCTCCCCGGGCAAATCGCGCCGCACCTTTAGCGAATCCACGGTACCTCAAATCATCATCCGGTGCTTCTATACCGTCGATATCCAGCCATTCAACCTTGTATTTTTGTCCAATAGTCATTTTCTGATCTGGTAGATCGGCCCAATTACGGGTCTCAAAACCGGGTTGACCTTTTATGGCCAATACCTGAAGGATACCACCAGTATGCAGATTACCTTTGGAATTTGGAAGATACCGGTAGATCAGACCATCTCCCCGATCTTCGGTTTGGTAGACAATGCCGGTTCGGGGATCTACACAGACAGCTTCATGATTGAATCGACCCATCGCCTTGATCGGAGTCGGGTGTGCCAATTTGGGAGTAAGTGTGGCAGGTACTTCAAAATTGTATCCATGCCATTTTTCTAGTTCATCGTTGGGGGGGCTGGTATTTTCCTCACAGGTTATCCAGCTATTCCATGGAGTGTGACCTCCTGCACAATTACGAATAGTGCCGGCCAGACTAAGAAATTCCTGCTCCACTTCACCAGAGGCAGGATTGTAAACCAGGGTAGTAGTACCACCCATACAGGGATTAGTGCCTTTTCCAAAATCATAAACATATTCGGGGCTAATCCTGGACAGCAGTTCTTTATTGGCACCAAATGGTCCTCCGGCAACATCACCTGGAGAAAGCTCATGATTTCTGATCAGGATCACCTTGTCATTTGGACTTTTGAAAGTGGCCATACCATCGGCACTTCCCGGCACCAGAAATCCATCGGTCATCAAATCTCCCTTCCGGGAAATGATCTTATACCCAAAACCATCAGGTAAATTGATCAGACCTTCGGGATCATCCTTCAACGGTCCATAACCTTCCTGTAACATACCAAGATCTATATCAGGATCAAGTCTTGCATTATCTGACTGACACGCAGTCACAAAACTCTGCAAACCAAGAAATCCAAGACTATAGCGCCCCGAACGATGCAGGAATTTTCTTCTGTTCATTTGTGAGAATTGGTGAAATATCAGAGAGCATGAGCATAAATAATAAAAATAGCTGACAACCAACTAACTTTCACCATGCAGGAATTGTTACTTAATCTTCACGGGTGCCCTTTAATTATTTTACGTACGGCTATTTTTTCCTGTTGAATAATTCGGACAAAGTAAATTCCTTTCGAAAGATCTGATATTCCGAGCTCCAGAATTTCAGAAGTCAAACTCAGATTTCTAAAATCCTTCAGTTGTTGGCCGGCAGAACTAAATATGAAGACATCTACCGGACTTGTTTCAGCGACAGAAGAGTTAATTTTGATTGATTCGGTCGCTGGATTGGGAAAGAGGTTAATTTTTCGGGAAAATTGCTCATCAATACCAGTGGTAACACCTCTCACCATTACAAAGAAGGAGCAACATCCGATGTTGCCGGATCGGTCAATAGCCATGTATGAAACTTTGGTTTCCCCCACTGGGAATACACTGCCACCCGGTAATCCTTCTGCTAGTTTGAAGGTATCGATTTCACAATTATCGAATGCCTGAGGTATTTGATAATTGACGATGGTACCGCTATCTACCTCTATATCTTCGGGACAGTTTGTAAAATAAGGTGTCATGGTATCTAAAACAGTAATAATTGAATTCTGCTCCGTGACATTACCTGCAACATCCCGGGCAAAATAGAGTATCTCCAACTGGCCTTCCTGATCACAGGATATACTTGTTTGATCAGTCCATAAAGAATCGATGCCACAATTGTCAGCACTTTCAACAAAGGGTAGATCAAGGGGAATTAAGGCCACTCCTGCACTGTCAAGATACAAGGTTCCATCTTGTGTGACTATGACCGGAGGTAAGCTGTCATTGGATATAAGGTCAACATTGGCTGTTTGAGTACAGTTATTGACATCGGTGATGGTTAGTTGATAGCTACCAGCTGTAACTTCGGCGAGATTAGCAGTTGTACTATTATCGGACCATAAATAGTCGTATGGCGCTACGCCACCATCGATCATTGAAACGATGTCTCCATCATCTGTATCATGACAACTTGCGTCATTGGTGGCAAAATTGATTTGAATTTCATCCGGTTGCGAGATAATAACTGGCAGGATCGTAGTACAAGCATTATCATCTTCGACCGTCACAGCATACATTCCAGCTGCAAGGTTTGTAGCCATAGCGTTGGTTTGGCCATTTGACCACTCATAGCTGATGGGGTTCTGCGCTCCGGTTACCGTGACGGTAGCTACACCCGTGTTCTCACCAAAGCACTCAACATCCTCTTCATCCACGGTTGCCATGAGATTACAACT
>JBGTCB010000016.1:0-2909 GCA_041748995.1 Saprospiraceae bacterium
TTTGTATTTTTTGTTTTATCGACCGCTTGCCAAAAGTAATAAAAAACGACACCATTCGTTGATGAGGCATTGCAGGAATATTTTAACCGTTTTGCTGAGGAGGGTAAGTTAAGGGGATTAGAGGTCGATTTTGGTAAAATCGAAGTGGAGGGTTTTCTTGACAATACATTGCAATCAACTATTTCAGGCCAATGTCAGCATGATATGAACCGACCGGACCGGGTATTAATCAATCAGTCTTTCTGGGATCGTGCAGATACGATCAAAAAGGAATTTCTAGTATTCCATGAGCTGGGTCACTGCTATTTGAACAGGTCGCACCTGGACAGTAAAAACAGCAGCGGCTTCTGTCTTAGCATCATGCATTCGGGATCTAACATTTGCCAAAATGCTTATAGCAAATATACCAGAAGCTATTATTTAGACGAGCTTTTCAATGAAAAGTAATGAATGACCGCTACCTAAAATATTCCGTCGGAGATCTCGCCATAGACGAAAAATTTACCGACTGGGTTCAAAATCCAGACCCGTAGAAAGATACCTTTTGGAACCTTTGGATCCGTGAAAACCCGCAGGTAAAATCGCGAATTTCCGAAGCAAGAATTCTCGTAAAAAATTTATCGGTCAGGAAAATTGATACCGCCGGTTCTGCTGAAAATATCTGGCATAGAATTCAAACGGATATTGGTGCTACCTCACCTTCTGTTGGAAGAAACCGATCGAAGGTACTCACTCTGATTTGGGTCCTGACAATAGCTGCATCCGTATTACTTATTCTCATCTTTCAATTCAGGGTAAAAATATGACTTTGATCGAGGCAAGATCAAGTATGACCAACCACTACAAATTGCCTGACGAGTCGACTGTCATGCTTCATGATGCTTCAAAAATTGAGTTTAACCGGAAGACATTTGATAGTCCCCTTGAAATTCATCTGCAAGGTGAAGCTTTTTTTGAGGTAACTAAAGGAGTTCCATTTACTGTGCAGACGAAGAAGGGAATTATCACTGTCTTAGGTACCAGTTTCAATGTCTATAATCACACTGATGGGTTTCGTGTCCATTGTCAAACCGGAAAGGTTAAGGTGAGTAACATGGCTGGTCAGACCGTTATTCTTACTCCCGGACTAAGCACGCATCTTAATCCGGATGGAACCTTAATAATGTCACCAAATAGTGATAACCGGATCAAATGGCTCGACGGTTTATATGAATATAAGGAGGTTCCGCTGCAATTTGTCATCAATGAACTGGAAAGGCAATTTAATATCCGCATTGAACTAAAAGCCGACGTGAAAAACACTTTATACACAGGGTTTTATGAAGACAATGATATGGATGAAGCCCTTAACTCAGTCTTCTGCCTTTGAAATTAAAGGCAGAAAAAAAAGGTCAGGTTGTAAAGGTCTATGAAGAATAATAATCTGATTAATGACGAAACCATTTCTGTTGAGCTTATACTTCTCGCTGACCGTGACCATCCGGTTGTTTACGCAAGGAGGCTCCTGGTCTATGGATATCGGCGTTCAGGACAATCTGCAAATAATAGTCGACCAACTCACTTCACGACAATCCTTTCTCATCGCTTATCCTCTCTTTCTGGCGGAATTAAAACCACAGATCATGACCGGGTCCAGGCGGAATCATTGGAAGTACTTTTTACACAGGTATTTTCCGATCAACTCGAGATAAAAAAAATCGACGACACAAAATTTCTGATCCGGGATCGAAACCTTCAATCGAGACGAAGAGGCAGGCAGAATCCTCACCGGGAGAGTAGTCGATCAAGACCAGGTAGCTATTTCTGATATCTTGATTTATCAGGATGGAACAGCTGGGACAGTCTCTGATCAACAGGGTTATTATTCACTGGAAATTGCTCGTGATAAAATGCAAAAACCCATATTTTTTCAGGGCTTGGGCTATAAGCTTAAAACGCTCATTGCTGATCAGATTGAGTCGGATCATTCATATTGCTGGAAAACGATCCGCTGCAACTAAACACGATCCCGGTTATGGCATTTTGGGAAAATCCAAAATCTATAGTTTCAATTCCGGATACTAAACGATCAGTAAAATATTTGCTTGAATACTGCATACTCTAATTACCCGGCTTTCTAAAAAAAATCAGCCTGTCCCTTTTTAAAGGCCAGGCTAACGGGTTTGAGTGTGTGTAAAAGCTAGATAGTTAGGGAATAAATCTGAGTGTGTTAATTATGAGAGGCCTGATGTGTTGCTTAATTGTATCATGCATCTTTTGTTATTGTGATTCGATTTCCTCCTAATGCAATGCAAAGATAAGCGGGAAACAAATCTTCTCCCTTTTTTTTCGATGATTGAGATACTTCTTCCTGTGAATGGTCACTTTGTTCCCCTTTTTGGTATTTAAACAAGCACATTAAGCCAAAGCAAGGACTCTTTCGGGCAACAATAAAGGTCCGCGGAATGATTTTGTCTACCGGCTTAAGCGAATAATAAAAAAGAGTTGTCATTTATCAACAAGAGGATATTTCGATTCATCCACATCGGTATGTTCGATGATCATCCGGTGTTGACCAACCATGGTATAGACCATTTCTGCCAGTTTCTGATCATTAGACACATAGATGAAGGATCCCCGGGTCTCCTTCTGTAGATGTTTTATTTTGCCAGAATGTTAGTAATTTTGTTCGCTTTTAAAATGACGTTTTTCAAAATATTTAAACAGACAGACAACCAAAGGAATTCGTTTTGTGATTGTTATAAATGAAAATAGAATCTCATAATATAAACGACACAAAAATTGCCGAAATCATATCGGACACCATGGTTATAAAATCAACCCAAGACGGACTAGTGCATCGTTTCTGAAGTAAATGATATTATGGACGAGATTGTTTTTTGTCAGGTCGAAGAAGCGAAACTGCGTAT
>JBGTCB010000017.1:0-2534 GCA_041748995.1 Saprospiraceae bacterium
TGCTGTCTACCTGATTTTTCATCAGGGCAATCAGTGGCGAGATAATGATGGCCGTACCATCCATGATGAGGGCGGGCAGTTGATAACAAAGGGATTTTCCACCTCCAGTGGGCATTATTACAAAAGTGTCATTACCATTCAGAACACTTTCTACGATTTCTTCCTGATTTCCCTTAAATTGATCAAATCCAAAATATGTTTGCAATGCGGACTGCAAATTCAAAACTTCTTTCATGAACGGTAGTTTTTACAAAATATAAGATTGGACTAGTAATATCAATATTGCCAAATATCGATGATGGTTTTATTTCA
This sequence comes from Saprospiraceae bacterium, assembly GCA_041748995.1. Classification (GTDB taxonomy): domain Bacteria; phylum Bacteroidota; class Bacteroidia; order Chitinophagales; family Saprospiraceae; genus JABDMH01. The sequence continues at coordinate 313 of JBGTCB010000017.1, forward strand.
TTTGGATGTAGGATCTACACTCTTTTTAAATTTAACCAATATTTTTGATTACGACTTCTAATTTGTGAAGTTTTTTTAACCTTAAATTTTGAAAAAAGTTCAAAGTCAAGTCATTTTAAAGTTGGCTAAAGAGGTCATTTTACTCGAAGCAGATACACTGAGTAGATTGGCTTCAAGTCTTGATAACTCTTTTAATGATGCTATAACCACCATTTGTACCAGCAAGGGCAGGATTATAGTAACCGGTGTAGGAAAAAGTGCGCTGATTGGTAAAAAAATGGTTGCTACTTTCAATTCGATTAATATGCCATCCATTTTTCTGCATGCATCGGACGCGCTACATGGCGACCTGGGTAGCATACAACCACAAGATACCGTTATTTGCCTGTCTAAGAGTGGTGAAACCTCTGAATTAAAAGCATTGCTACCCGTCATTAACAAAAGGGGAAATCCGGTCATTGCTATTGTCGCACAGATCGGAAGTTATCTGGCCCGGCATGCTGATATCGCCATTATTACACCAATTGAACGGGAAGCAGACAGAAACAATCTGACCCCTACCGCCAGCACCATAGCCCAAATGGCCGTAGGTGATGCCCTGGCTGTTTGCGTCATGCACGTCAAAGGTTTTAAATCGGATGATTTTGCCCTCCTGCATCCTGGTGGTATGTTAGGCAAGCAACTGAATATGCTGGTCGGAGATCTTATTGATCAACATGAGTGTCCGGCAGTTTCGCAGATATCCTCTATCGATGAGGTTATCATGGAGATCAGCTCAAAGCGTCTGGGAGCCACTGCGGTGCTGGGAGAAGATTTGAATATTTGCGGTGTTATTACTGACGGAGATCTGCGGCGAATGTTGGAGCGAAAAGTGGATTACAGGCATTTAAAGGCCCGTGATATCATGACGGTTGATCCAAAGGTTATCGGAGCAGAAGAGAAGGCAACTAAAGCTCTTGATCAAATTCGACAATATAATATTACCCAGTTGCTGGTTGTCAGTGAAAGCAGATATGTCGGTGTTATTCACATTCATGACCTTCTCAGGGAAGGATTCTAGCGCTGCATTCTCTAACACCATTGAGGGCTTCTTTTCCGCCATCTCATCATCTTCGAACCCTTTTATGCAAACGAGGCCGATGCTTTGAATGGCATTTCTGGAACGACCCGTAGCTAAAAATGGCATTTTCCCGGGGTTAGTCACTACTGATGCATTCGAGACAGTACGATGAAGTTCGGTTCCAAACCAGTATCAGTAGATATGCGAACAGAAAAGGAGACCTCCATGAGATCCGTCCCCTGTCACCAAACTTTTTGGGAAAATGCGCGGTTATAATGTTAAGCTGCTGATGGTATGATTGGTACATACTGAAGCATAGGTTCGGATAAATCCACGCTTCTTTTAAGAGCAAAATTATCCTCAAAAGAGCAATTATTCGCAGCTATCAAGTGAGGGAATACCACATATGCTGCACCGTTAATGTAAGAAACCTAAATAAAGAAAAATATGAGAAATAAAGAATGTAAAAACAAAAAACCGGTTTTGACAAAAGCCTTATTTAAGGCTGCTGTTATCCTCCTGCTCACTAATTTAATGAGCTGCAATGACACCAAAAAAGAAGCTCAGGATGTTGACCAAACGGAGAATACCTCTGTTGTAATCGATGTGAAGGAAAATAACGAAGAGGTGGCAGAGTTCGTTCGCTTTGTAGAGGAGGATGACACCAACATGGAACTTGATCACTCTTATACAAATGAGGCACTTTTGAAATTGACAGAAGCAACGAGGGCTATAGCTGAAGAAACCAACTATGAGTTCAGGGGAGACCTCGACAAGGTAAAGGAGTATGCTGATAAAATTACCAACGACCCTTTTGCGACAACCCATGCGAATAGCATCCGAAAATCTGCTGAAATTCTATCCACTGTATTGCAGAACATTCAACAGGCTAAATATCCCAATCTGAGTAGTGAAGTAGAGGAAGTAAGAGGTGCATGTGCTTCAATCAATCCCGACGTTCGGACGCTCGATCAAAAAGAGGCTGTAAAGTCGTTCTTCCGTAAGTCAGCTGATGTTCTTGAGAAAATGAATTAAGGGCACCTTATTTACCTCTGAATGAGTAAAAATTCAAAAAGATGCAAGCCAGACAAGGCTGGAGGAAGGAAGATAGCCGTAGCTATCTGACTGACGATCAACGAAGTATGGCGCAGTATATTATTGA
>JBGTCB010000018.1:0-5431 GCA_041748995.1 Saprospiraceae bacterium
AAATCTGTTAAAAGCGCAAATAAAAGATGGCGGTCACGATTTGCCAGATACCTCACTTCAAGATCTTCCAATATTTTTTCTGTCTGATCTTTGCTTCCGATGATGGTAGGAACCACAACCGCTGTCATGTTTCCAGCCGGAATACCTTTTGAGAAATTCATTTTGGGCAACGGCTTAGGACGTACCCAAATGGTAGCCAGCCAGTTCACCAGCATTAGACCAAAATAACTTCCCGCCAAAAGAGAAAGCACACCAACGACCAGGAGCCAGTTCGTGGATAAGCCTTCTGCCTCTGCTTTGTATATGAAGGCAATGCAAATACCTGATGTTATGAGCAACGTAATTATGAAATAGAGCCCCCGCTTTGATTTCAGCGAGATTTTACGAAAAGTCTCCCCTGCAGGTAGATTCATTTGAGCAATCTGTTCCGTAAGTATTCTTCCGGGACCGATCAAATAATATCCCACATGTGCCATTCTCTTGTCCGATGGATCTTTGGTGAAGTTGACTTGGGCAAGATTGATTGCAGCAAGACTCACTTCATATTCAGAGAAATCACTGTATTTGGCCATGCGTTCAACAGCATGACGATAGCTATCCCTGGTGTGAAAATCCATGCCGCCATAAACACCATCAATATCTTCTTGCAGGTTATGTTCAACAATGCTCATCGCTTCAATGAAATCGCGCCAGTCTGTTTTGGCTAAAAACCTCAGACTGTTTATACTATTACTCATGGATAGCTGATCGGCTGCCTGCTTTTGATTTTCAGCAAGCACCATCAGGTTGATGTTAGAACCCATATCGAAGAGATGTTGCTCAAGCCAGGTAAGCGGCAGTGACAAATCAAGTCCCTTCCATTGCAACATTCGGCTAAACTCAGCGACGAAAGCACTTACCATTGGAGGCTTTGACCTTGCCATATCCGCAATGATCAAGACCAGATCCCTTGGATTTTCCTCCACCGTTTTTATAACACGAGCAGCCCACTCACCAGCCAGGGAGGCATCATTTCTATCCACTGCTATCTGTGCAGCAACCCGACTAAGATTCTCGAGCAAGGCCAAACGAAGCACGATAGGCAGTGCCCACAACTCTCCTAAAGTAAGATGAGTGACTTTTTGATAAGAGGAGATAAAACTACCCAGGCTGTTTATATCGACACGCCCATCACTATGTGAAATGATTTGAATGACAATATCATATATCCGGGGAAAGCCTGCTAAATTGCCACTATCCAGCCGCGGCAAACCTTTACTGTATCCCTTTGGTAAATGTCTTTTGCCAATGAGTATTTGCTCTTCGATTAAGTAAAAATTATCCAGCAGCCATTCACCGGCAGGCGTTATGTTCTTTTTATCCCTTACATCATCATGAAGAAGATGGATTACCTCAAATAGAATTTTTTCGTTCTCAGCCAATCGCTTTAGCAGAAGTTCAGGAGCAGTCTTTTTACCTAACCGGTGGGTTGCCGCAATTTGCTGAGCATGCTGATCCATCTGCTCAATACTGAAAAGCTCCGAACGTAATGGTGGTTTGGCACTTACATCCTTCCGGGCAAAATTATCTTTTTGAAAATGATGCAGGAATGGCGATAGTATTTCATCAATTGTGTTTGATCGTACTCTCATTAATTATTTTAAATTCAGGTCGATAGGTGGGTTTAGGGTCGATTATCCAAATGCATAATCCCGGTTAAAGGTACCCTAAAATAATCTTCCCAGGACACCGCATAGTGCAGTTACTAACTTGTTCTGACCGGGGAGATCTAAATCCTCCTGGTCACTTTAGTGAAAAGCCAAGACAATAGTATACCCCGCTCTGTGACTAAGAACCAAAAATTCCATTTCTTTCATCGCATTACATCTTAATTGATTGAAATGCAATTAAGACTCCCTTGCGTACTGATAAGTTTGACGCTACACTGTTCTTCTGCGGGCAAGTGTCTGAGAAGGTGCTTATGGGTGGATTTCAAGCAGTAATTTGGCGGGGGTCACAAGGTCATTCGCAAAGGAATGAAGTTGCAGCTTAAGCGATAATTTACGGCTTGAACATCAACCGGCAAGGTTGTTATGAACAGTGTCAGCAAAATGTGTTTTGATAATCGATTATCAGGATTCGTATAAAACAGCATTTCATTAATAACCAAAAAAGCAGAAAAATTCGTCTTCAAATTTTATAAGTTATCTGCAAACTTTGTGTTTATAGCTTTGTACCCTGAATTAGAATTGATGCCTTTATAGATTGTTCTTTTAAATGCAGGAATCTTTTTCGCTCTTCATCTTGCTTGAAGTTTTCAAAATCTTGTTCGGTATCGAACTCGACCAGATGTATCTCGTAAGGTCTCTCAATTTGGTGTTCTATAAACGAATGGTCATCCGGTCGCACCCTTAATAAAAGCCGGGCGTTATATTTTGAAATAATCGGAATGGCGATGTCCTCAAATTGATTGAAAATACTTTCCTGTCCAGCTTTAATGTAAATAAGCTGAGTTATATAGATCATAGATTTATTTTCGATAGAAGGATAAAGATTCATACAGTACGCATAGCCTTTAAAAAATTATTAGCCACTTTCTCATAGCCGGCATTATTGGGGTGAATTTCATCCATCCATTCATTCAGGAGTACCGTACCGCGATGATTGACATAAAAGACAAAATCATATTCATTCGCAAATGCTTTTAGCATGTTGTTGAAGGTATCTACGAGGTGGCGGATTATGGTTTCCCGATGTTTAGCATCCTGGATACCTGCAGCAATCATATACCGGTTTGCCCAACCACTTTTTATGGTTTTGGCATCAGGAGCACTACGGATATAATCATATCCATGGATAAATATTTTTGTATCCGGTTTCAACACATGAATTTTTTCAAAAAAAGATAAATACCCCTTGTGGAGACCTTCCAGCTTCTCTTTAAATATATCTTCTTTGAGAAAATCAGTGGCTACTGCCCCGGTAGCTACATTGGATTTCAATAGGACCTGAATTTGTGCCCCTAAGATATCATTTCCGCCGCCGCTGATCAGGACAAAATCAGGGTTATGATCAATGACACTGGTCAGGAGCTCCGGTTTTTTGATGTAATCCGCGATTTCATCTCCCGCCTCCGCCAGGCTGAGAACCCTGTAATGATCCATTATATAATCCAGGGTATCCCGTACACCTGGTTTTGGAAACAGAAACCAGGAGTCACCCTCGGCTACAACAACGGGACCACCTTGCTTACGTTGTCGTTTAAACCTTCGGATACGGCTGGATTTATATAACCTGTTCATCGCTTTTAGAAGCCAATTGCTGGTAGCCCTGGTAGCCTGTTCTGAAGTTTGGTTTTTATTTTGTTTCAAAATCAGCTTATAGGATGTGCCTTCGAAGATTTCATCAAAATATAATTCCTTGATAAAAGGGGCCAGCTCCTCGCTGCTTTCATATTGCTCCCAATGTTCTTTCAGATTTCCTTCGATGATATTCAGATGGACGTTAGGGAGTTGTATTAAAGTCAGGCAAGTGCCCCACTTTTTCCTGGCTTTATCCGGTTCACCGCTTGATTCTCCCTTAGCCGCCAGGTCCATGCTTCTTATGGTTGCTTTATAAATAATTGGAATATCCAAAGCCGGTTGAAGAAAATCGGGACCCTGCAGGGAGATGGTAAAATCATCGTGATTATTATAGATGAATTTATAATAGAACCATTCTTCCTTCCAGTTGTACACTTGCTTATAGGTGTCGAGGAATGTACCCACCAGGGGCGAACTTTTATGGTCATAGAGGATTTTAGTTTGCCCTGGTTTTAATAAAACCGATTGCCCCTGGAAAGGATTGGAGGTGATGCTTAAATCGGAATTGAGTGTCATGACACCTGCGTAGAGAGTCTCGTCACCTACATTTTTAATTCGGATTTTTGCAGTTTGATATGGTTCCCCTTTGTTTACTTTGCCAGGCTCCGGATTCATCGTAAGGACACCATTCGTGATGTCCACCCAATGATTTTCTTCCATCTCTACTTCAATCCGGATCGGACTCTGCTCATAATCTTTGCCCGGGTTATCCAATGTATGGAAGTGGTGCCATTTTATAAAATAACCCAGCTGTCGGACGAGTTCCGTCTTCATCGCATCCCTGTCATCGATCTCGATTTGGCGGGCCAGGGGTTGGAAATCATGTTCCACCAGGGAAAAATATACAAGTCCATTAAAAATATTACATTGAAAATCTGCCAATGATTGCTCTACGACCTCCACATGGTCATTTGATTTCAATATGTCGTTGATATATTTTCTAATATCAGGCTCATGATCTATGTTATGAATGGCAAGCTTTAGTACACTGAAGGTGTTGAGTTCCGTCCGGGCATTAAAATAGGGTTTGTTTAGCTGGTCGAGTTTACTGAACAAAGCCAATGGCAGGTCGAGCGTGGATTGTTCCAGCTCAGTGTCCACCACTAAAACTTTTTCCTCAACACCATTGCCAAGGTCAATGATGACCTCCATTCCCGGTTGGATTCCCAACAGAGCTCCGCGTGAATACACCCAACCTTTACCGGCCGTATTGATGACCCGGGCCGAAGGAAGTGACGCGGTACCCGGATGTAACTTAAGCCAGGAGTCGGTAGCATTCCATTTTCCCTCACCGAAAACGGAAATGGTAGGGGTCTGTTTTTCCCTGGTTACTTCCTGGATGCTGATTTTTGCCCAGCGGGTGATATCGAGGTAGGAAAGATGACCATCTGTGGCTTTCAGCAGGTTTAAGAGGTATCCGGTAAACACCCCGCCTTTGCTGTTTTCCCAGGAAGATTCACTGGACAGACAGGCTGCAATATGGATATGATTTTTTGCAGGTATAAAGACTTGTTTTTTATTATCTGAGTTGGTAACTACAGTGTCATCCTTTGCAAATATAAACTCCGAGTATGGACGGGCTGGAAATGCGCCGGAAATCCGCTTGATCTGTTTATTTGTATCTGTTTCTGCAGAATGAAGAGACCTCACGATATCACCGGAATGGCAGGCATCGAAAATAGTTACCAGGTGCGGATTGCAGGGCAGCCCGGATAGCAGGTATCGGATCTCTTTGCTGGCCAGTAGTTGCTGGCTGGACAACGAGTCTTTTTCATCATAGCATACTATACATTCCAATAAGCCGTCATGGACATCCGCAAACAAACCCGGGCATTGTTCCTGTGCTCCATGGCCGCTATAGTATAACAATGCCACATCATCATCACCGGCCTGACCCATGTGGTTTTGTATTGCTAAAATGATATTCTCCCTTGTGGCTTCATTGTCCTGCAGAGTTTTGATGGAAACTCCCGTAAATTGACCCTTCAGGCCGTCCAGATAATTGGACATTTTAATCATGTCAGCAACGCATTGCCTCAGGGGGTTGGAAGGGTAGGCATTGATACCAATCAGGAGCGCTTTTAGATTCA
>JBGTCB010000019.1:0-20195 GCA_041748995.1 Saprospiraceae bacterium
GAAAAGGCTCATGCACCTCCTCAGAATACATTATTTGATAATCTATAGGATCCATTTCGAAATACGCTCTGCTCAAGGCCTAATTCCTTGACTCTGAGTACCTATTTTTTTAATAAGTATTTATCTTGGACACATGTGAAACAAATATTTATATGAAAAAGTCAATTCAGAAAGTAACGATGACTATTGACACCACCCCTGCGGCAGCCTGGAATATCATTGGCAAAGTAGAAGGTGTAGATCAATGGTTAGACCCCATCAAAACCTGCAGGCTTGAAGGCAATAAACGCTATTGTTCAACGGATGCCGGTGAATTTGCCGAAGATATTCTGAAGGTCGATCACCGCAATCGGATTCTTCAGTATGCCATTCCCAGCCAACAAATGTTGCCGGTAGAAAATATTCAAGGGCAAATGTCCGTACATGAGTCTCATGCTGGTAAGGCGACCATTGAGTGGTCCTGGATCTTTGATGTGGATGAAGAAAGAGAAGAAGAAGCAAAATTAATGTTGTCACAAATTGGTGCGATGGGCATTAGCGGTATTGAGACTTTGATTAAAAGTGAATTACCGGTTTAACATCAATTCTTCTAATAAGTCTGCTCTGATGGATTCCCTTTGCCGGAAGTCGCAACATATTTGATTTAGGGCACTTTTGGTTTGTGTCTGCATTGGAAATCATACTGAGCGGTTTTCTAGGAGCTGGATACTATACAAGGTTAGCTGCTTTGATGACCATTCCGATCATGTTAGTAGCGATATACGTACATCTGATCGTGATTAATCCGGCTGCATTTCCATCACAACCACAGGCACCTGTGATGCCTTAATTAGTTGCCATGATGGCTTGCTACCTCCTATCAAAAGGCGGGGGCAAATGGAGCCTTGATCTCCTCTCTCATGAAAGGCTTTCCAATGCTTAACAAGTGCCAGCAATCCCGTTGAATATAAACGGTACTGACAACCCCTTACCTGAATTTAAAATGCGCAGCTTCAAAATTTGCACCTGCTTCTTGTCTGCACTATACATAGAAAAAAATGAAAAGAAACGGAAATTGTATTCTACAATGTGGTCACGTAAACTATCTCAGCATCTTTTACGCAGAAATCTCAGCATCAATCGACCTCTCAATACAATCATATTTGCAAGATGATCAAATAAAAAAGTAGATTACAGCATGTTATTAGATCGAAAAACGCTGGATTTATTTGGCAGGGTGCTTTTCGAAAAAATCATCATCAGGCCTCCCCACAAGCAGCCATATCCTATGCTTAACGAAGCTTGCCTTTTGTATGTGATCCGGGGTAGTATTCGACCTGCATCGACATATGGCGTGATGAATGTTCAAGCTCGGGAGGCTGCCCTGATGAAATGCGGAACATATTATGTGCATATAACCCCTACTGAAAAATCCGCCAAGTATGAGTCAGTAGCAGTTCATTTCTATCCCGAAATTCTAAAAAGAGTCTATGAGAATACCGTGCCCCCCATTTTTATTGCGAGGGCAAACCCCATACCGACGTCTATGGCAAAGATCAAAGTTGATCAACTCCTGCAAAAATACTTTGATCAAATTCTCCTGTATTTCTCCTATCCGGACCTTACTAACGAAGATTTGCTGGTGATTAAATTAAAGGAGCTTTTTCTTATCCTTGGCAATACAGATTATGCTCCGACCATCCGGGAGATACTCAGTCATCTCTTCGAGCCACAGACTGCCAACTTTAAGGAGATCATTGAAACGCATTTACTATCAAATCTTGCCATTAATGAACTGGCTCACCTCACGAATCTTAGTATTTCCACGTTCAAGAGGAAATTCCAAAGAATATATAGGGATAGCCCTGGAAGATATTTTAGAAATAAAAAGCTTGAAAAGGCCACTACACTATTGACCACTAGCCATCGCTCGGTCAGCGAAATTGCGTTTGATTGCGGGTATAATGATCTTCCGAACTTCACCAGTGCATTTAAAGAGAAATATGGTGTACCACCATCCCTCTATCGCAAGCCTTAAAAGTCAATGACCTAACCATTTGCTTTTTGCTATCTGCGTTGAATTTTTCCCTATTACAATTATTATATTCGAGTCCCGTCCAAGCGCTGTATTTTCATGCATTAATTTTTATGGCATTCGATCTCTAATTTTTTTGAACACTTTTTTGAAATGAAACATCTTCCATGGCGTTTCTGCTGGCTTAAATGATTCCATCAGGTTAAAATTGGTTTAGGCAGGCTCCACGGTTGATTTTTTTCGTTAAGTAAAGTGCTTTGAATTATACTGTTAGAATTATGGCGATAAATGTCCAGTCTACACGCTATCCCTTTTTTGCGATGCGATGGATTTTCAAAATCCTACCCCTAACCTGAACGTAAACTGTGGACCTCCTTCTCCCTTTTCTTTAGCCTGAAATAATCCGAGGGAGAAAGTCAGGGCATCCGCTGGCGCTAACCAGAGACCCCCTCCGTAATCATAGTGCCAGTTATGCAGATCCTGGCCTTCAATCCAGACTCTACCCAGATCAAACCCAGCAAATACACCCAGGGTAAAGGGCAGCGTTTCATTATAGTTACTGAAGATATCTGCTCTTATATCCATTCTTTGCCAATAAGAAGTGTTACCATAAAAACGACCCGCACGGTACCCTCGCAAACTCTCCGGGCCTCCAAGATTTGGAGCCTGATAAAGTTCAAACTGATCCCCAAAATTATGACTAAACCCAAATATTGCATTTAGAACTACATGCTGTTTCCGGTCAAGATTCTGGTAAATAGCCAAATCAGCTTTCAGGGAAGTGAAACTAGCCTCCGATTCTAAATTATTTGTCCACGCAACCGCACTGGTAAACTTAATTCCCTGGTGAGGTATAATCCAATTATCAAGACCAGTAAATGTAAGGTCCGCTACTAACCCACCAAAATACTTCCGGTCAAAGAAGTCTTCAGCGAGTTCACCTTCCTCCGAAGTGACAAATCGATCCGATGTTTCTTCAATATGACTTATTTCAAGCAATGGGCCCAGGGTTAGCTGACCTCCATTGCCGGCAAATCTTTTTTTCAGGGCTGGGTTTAATCGTAAAAGGCCTTGTCTTACACGATAATATTCGATACTATTTCGCGCAAAATCAACCGGCGTATCATTTCCAAATCCAAAATAATTAAAGGCATAGAATGGACTTCGGAAGCTGCCCTTTAAGAGGAGATCCATATTTCCAAAAGTCTGTAGGTAATCACCGATGTAATTTAATGCAAAGGCATCGGTGCCAAATGAATAGCCAGTAATCACCTTATGTAATGCTGAATAGGGCTCTTTCTTAAATCCATAAGTGATCCAATGTAAGTTGGCACCCAAGGTAAAACCATCATCCGGGTTTTGGGAAATCAGCGGAAGTGGCACCAGCATATTATAGTTATAATGACCTGCCGTCCGGTCATAGATATTCAAGATATGTCGCTTGCTCCGCAAGTCACGCGTCTCCTGACCTTTGTCAACCGGATTGATGCCAAGATCATCGTAAACCAGGGTCATCTGACGACTGCCCGTAACGCTTGATTTATCCACAAATTGATCTTCTCCCTGACCACCAATTAACCTGATCAATATACTTTTATCAACAGCTCCGAACACTTCAAAAATATCATCATCACCCAGTCCATATATATGAATTTCCCTGGTAATGGCGGGATCAAAATGACGTTCATAAAATTTCTCCTTTTTTAGAACCCCTTTTGTTAAGTCATAGCCGGTGATCCGTACAAGGTCATTCTCTCTCATGATTTCAAAAAAATCACGTTTATCCGTTCCTACTACATCGACATTCCTGGCGAGTAATTCATAATGTCGTCGAGCAAGATTGATTATATCATCTCCCCTTCCCTTTAGACTTGCCTTAATTTCCCTGGCAGTCTCCTCAAACACGACTTCAGGCCAGGCCTCGAATGCCCCTTCAATAACCTCATCCGTCAATTGAGTTTGAATCATATTTGCTTGCAGATGCCAATCCTCCCAGTCTAAGGCATTTATAAAAGAATGATCAAACCGGCGTGCACTCCAGGTTTCCCATTTAATATTCCTGACCCTGGGACCGTATACCTTTAATTGACGAATGTTGGGGATCGGTGTAAATCTTGCGATCTTCGTCATCAAACCGTCATAGCGGGAAAAAACCTGATCCCGGTCACGTGGTATCGGCCGGTATATTTTATTTCCGTCCTGATCTTCAAACCTAGCCCATCTCCACTGGTCATCATGACGATCCCAGTCGCCCAAAACCAAATCAAAAAGGCGCGTGCGTAAGGTCCAGGCCTGATCAACTTTATGGTGATGATTGTCATGAATTTTCTCAAGCAGATCGGGAGTACTGATGATTTTTTTTGAGTTACCAAAAATCCCCGAACCTGACCAATCCCCAGAGGGGCGTTCCTCCAAAATATGCACGCAGGTGCTTGAGAGTTCGCCAAAACTACCTAGTCCCGGCTGACTCGGAACAAAATATATTTGTGGCTTCGTATGGTAAATATCCAAAGCATCTGCCAACCTGGGCACTGCCAATGGCGCAAATGGATGGGTTGAAAGAAAATTATCCAGTACCACATTTCGGGCTATGGTCATTTTGCTAAACGGAAAGGGTAACAGACGGGAAACATCTTTGGTCAAATCTCTTAAGACAAATTGATGCCCATTGCTGTCTTCCAATCGAAGTGAATTTGTCTGCCCACCACCCCCTCTTTTTAGTGGTTTTAAATTACCCGGATATGTACTTAAATCCAGGGTGGGGAAAGTATATTCTTTTAAATAGAGATCGCGATAATGCCTTCCAAAAAATACATTATGAAAAGTCCTTACCTCATGAATCGGTTCCGTAAGTAATTTCGTCACCACACTATCCGTAATCGGTGCAAAATCCTCCTGAACCAGTGAATTATCCCGGACAGTATTTTGCACCTCTTTAATCTTTCTACGAAAAACAATCACTGCATTTTCACCCTGTTGATCAACACCCCAATAATTGACCCAGACTTCTCCGCCCTCATAAAATTCAAGGGTGGAAAACCCTAACTTTCCATAGGTAAACAAAGCACCCCGGCCCAAACTAACCGGTGACACTTTCGATCCACTCCCACTAACAATAAAAGACTGACCATCATTCTCAAAATATTCTAAGGCGTGTTCATGACCTGAAACAAAAATAAATGACCCATTCTTCTTAGCCGCCGCGATCACCCCCTTTCGCAAATCCTGATAAATCTGATGAGGCATGTCCTGCCGACTTCCAATATTAGACCGGAGCAGGGCATATAAAGTACCTATCCCTGGCAATGGAAGGTATAAATTTTTCTTCTTTTCCGTCAATGGAAACAGATGGGTTTTAGCCGAGTATTTGCCACCATGCTGACCATTTGTATACGGTGGATGATGCATGGCCACAACCACATTCTTATCCCGGAATTTTCGCAACATGCTCTCAAACTGGAAAAGAAACATTTCCCGGTTTTTTATGTCGCAATCGGCATTCATGGAGGGTAGTTTGTCCCAATCCGACACCCACCACTCTGAATCAATAATAATATATACCAATTGATCACTAATTTCAACAACATCCAATCCCGCACATCCTCCGGAGGGAAGAAAATAATTCTTCCAACCTGGTTGATCATCATCCTTGATGCCTTTCAATTTATTAAGATAATTGTTTACATATTTTTCCTGCCTGCGAAGTCCGTTTAACCCATAGTGCCAGTCATGATTTCCTGGAATAAATAGAGGCTCTCCCTTAAAATTATCAAGCACCGTCAATTGGGTTTCCAGACGATGTTCTGCCAATATTCGACTAGCCTCCTCTTCTTTAGGGGGCATGCCATGTTGATAAATATTATCGCCTAAAAAAAGGATCGAACTGTTTTTACTTTCCTTGGCAAGCACTTGCTGTAAATAGGTCAGCACGGGCACACTCCCACCTAATGAGGCATTCCCTGCATCACCTACCAGATAAAGCCTATGCAGGAGTTTTTGCTCTGCGGTTGGCTCCTCTTGTTCCCAAACCCGTGCTTCCCTGCTATAATTTGGATGCATGGTCGCACAACCCAAGCCTAGTAGTGCAGCCACGTTGAATAATACGATTAATTGTCTGGTTACCATTTTCAAATACCTGAATCAGTCAATTTATGTGAATGGAATTTAAATATTGAATACATAGTAACCCAGGTATCGACATCCTGACAGGCTTTTAACTCAATGAATGAATCATTTTGCCTCTTTCTATCTTCAATAAAAGCCTACGGGATGCTCGCAGTTACCGGTTTTTAACCCTATGGAAGGCAAATACGAAGCTCCGAGAGCCTTCACATAGATATACAGCGGATGGTATTCAGATAATACTATTACTATTTACCTAATCCTTCGATCACTGCTTTTAACATTTTCCCGCTTATCCGGGTATTGTAATGTGGATTGATGTATTCGAACTGAATAACTCCATCCATTCCAATAATAAAAACAGCTGGAACAGGAAGTATTCCAGGATTTTTATTCTGTGATCTCTTCACGAGCATTTCTTTATACTTGTCAGGAGATTGAAAAGCCAAGCCGAATCCCTTGATCATTTGTAAGTCTGCATCCGAATATAGCGAATAATTAAGTTGATGTTTATCAACAGATTCGACTAGGTTTTCCGGAGCATCCGGGCTAAGTGCAACAATCTGATATCCGTGATCTAAAATATCCTTTTCTATCGATTGGAGCTCGGCAAGGTGTAGGTTGCAATAGGGGCACCAACCACCGCGATAAACAACCAATACGGTAGGTTTGGTCGATAGGATAGCTCTTAAAGATACCGTTTTTCCCCACATATCAGTTACCGTTCCTTCCGGAATGGATTCCCCAATTAATAGCGGTGAAATATCTTCTGCCAGCTGTGGTACAATAGTTTGCGAGTGTGCTGGTAAACCACCTAAAAGGCCTAATATTATTGTAAACAAACAGGCTAAATTAAATTTAATGTTATTTATCATGTTACGATCGTTTTAATTTCTATTCTTAATCACGTAATTTTATTTCGGCGATCCAGCCAGCTTATTGATCTTCCGGAGACCTCCGAGTTTATATCTAACGATTTTCCTTTTTCAAAAAAAATCGCTCAACTTTTCACGACAGTTAATCAACATAATATTTAATAATATTTCACAATTAAAATTATCATGCATTATTCTGGATCTCAATATCCTTGAAAGCTTCATCTCCATGAGGAATTGTATTTTAAATAATCTTTTAAGTACTTCGTATCCGCCAAAAATGTAAATGCATATTTTAATATAGGAGTCCTGGTACCAGGGAGAACTTCGTGACCGGATTAAATCAACGGCACAAAATACCTGACCATCTTACCGCACAAAATAATTCACCGTAATCCACTAAATAAAGCATCTTATGCAGCATCACTACATGGTCAGAATTTACTTATTCATCCCTTGGCTTCGGAAGATCTAATCGAGTCAGGATTTTTTCCTCTAACTCCTTGCAAGAATGTTCGGATGACTGTTCATGAATCTCATAATTTTTAAACAGTCGCTCTAAAAATTCACTCTGTTTTTCATAGAGACGACAAGCATCACACATGGTTTTATGCAAAGCAAGCTGTACACTTTCTTTCATCGTAAGCTTAGTGCGGTGCTTTTTTTCAATCAACATGGTGGCTGCCTTACATGAAAGCATGAATTTCCTCAACATATTCATCTGCTAATTGCCTGTCGTACAATGTGATCACCAATATCGAAATTTAGTAAACACCAGACCATAGCTTTTCCAGTGTAGAGAGTCCTATTAAATATCCCAGGTGAATATCTATCGATGCCGAACATCATCATATTTTCTGATTTACATCATTTATGCTCCAATCATAATCCAAAAAGGTAATGACTGTCTTTCCCGAGATCTTTTGTTTCGAATACTTATTAATAAATGCTTCTAAAGAGCCTGCATGACTTTTAAAATCACCTTTAAACCAATTAAATATCGAAGATAACTGAGCTTTCTCAGCTGAGATCTGGTTGCGCAATTGATCATTGACAAAACTTTTCATTGAATCATCTAGCTGCTCGTCGAGCTTATCAGCAACAAAAGCTTCGGGACGTAACTTTGGACAAGAAAAAGAAGCACAATTGACAGCTGCATGGATACGTGCATCATTATAATCCTTCCGTAAGATTCCATGCTCAATATTATTCAGGTCGTATGTTTTACCCTGGATATAGATGAATTTGATATCCCATACTGTATTTACAAAAGGAATACCTTTCTTAATATCTTTTATACTCGACAATGGATAATGATCGACAATTAGCTTTACCGTATACGCATTATATGCATTAATCCAGTAAGCCATCACCTGTGCTTTCGACCAGGACTTATCAGGATGTGACGAAGCCAGCAAATCAAGATAATCGTTCAATGCGGCGCTGTCTCTCACCATGCCTTGATAATCTACAAATCCATCTTGCCCGACATGTTTCTTCAACAGGCGATCCCAAAGGTCATGTGAAACGGGCCCGGGCAATTCCGAATTAAGGCTGAAATTAATTGGTGTTGCACATAGATAAAATTGCAAAGTAATCAGGAAAGAAAGAATATTAAATATACGTGCCATTGTAATTGTAAATAAATTAAAATTTAAGTTTATCATTTTACCGGCAAAAAGCTATTGGATGGATCTCTCGAACTATCTGGTTTAGGGTTACCGATTATGAAGCGCTAAACCAATACTTGTCGAGACAATCTCTCAGGTGGAGCTTTGCCCTATGAACTAATTGCCAATAGTTGGTTGGCGATATTCCCAGTTCCTGACAAATTTGTTCACCTTTTTTTTCGTCGAGAAATTTTAACCGGATACAAGTATTCATCAGTGCAGGTAAATGGTCAATGCAGGCCAGGAAAACCTTGTTAAAGGCAGGCAAATTCATTAAATGACCCGAGTCGTCATGCCAATGCTCCAATGATGGCTTCATGGCCCAGGTTCCATCCGGTTTAAAGTAGTCAGACAATTCTTGTTCAGATTTTGCAGTATAAATCTGCTGTCTGATCTTCTTTCGATAATGTTCAGCAATTTTATTTTTCAAAATACCAGTCAGCCAGGTCTTGGGTTGGCTTTCATGCTTAAAGGAACCGAAGCTTTCGAAAGCTGCGAGAAAAGTATCTTGTACGAGGTCTTGCGAAAGTTGATCATCAGAGGTCTTTTTGTAGGCCCAATGAAAAAGATATTCTGTGTAGAGCCTTACCCAGTTTGAGATTTCTGTCTTTTGACGATCGTTATTCATTGGTTACCAATTGCGAAGCGAATACATTTACATTCGTTAATTAAGTCTACCAAATATAAAGATATTATCCCAATGGACACCCTCTTCGCTCAAGTTTCAAAGTTAAGGAATGAGCGAAAGATTCAAGGTGATTCTTCGGTAGATCAATTCAAGGGTTATTGGCTGACTACCAGAGATTCGAGACCATTGGAAGTAATTAAACCGGACGATGGTTCCGGATATAACTCGCTGTAGCTGGCCATCTGATTTGGGCCAAGTCGATGTAAAATGTGTTTTCGGTTCAATTGCTCGGGCTTCCTAAGGCCTGCCGCCGCAAGTATTTCCACCAAGCTATGTACCGTGTTTCTGTGAAAATTGGCAACTCTAATGGCTTTATCACCCACATCCAAACCCGTCACAAGACTTTTGTCTTGAGTAGCAACACCCACCGGGCATTTATTTGTATTGCATTGCAAAGCCTGAATACATCCGAGAGCCATCATCATAGCCCTTGCGCTGCTGCATAGATCCGCTCCCAAAGCCAAAGCCCTGGCCATATGAAAGCTGGAAAAAATCTTCCCTGATGCAATAATTTTGATATGCTTTTTCAAGTCATATCTAACAAGTGTATCACTCACAAAAGCGAGTCCATCTCTGAGAGGAATGCCAATTGCATTGGTAAACTCAACCGGTGCTGCTCCAGTACCTCCTTCACCTCCATCTACTGAAATGAAATCTGGAGCCTGACCAGTGACCACCATGGCTTTACAAAGATCAACAAATTCATCTCGATTTCCTATACATAATTTGATACCCACGGGTTTGCCATCAGACAATTCCCGCAAATATTCTATAAAATGCATCAGTCCTTGAGCACTGTTAAACGCAGAGTGCTGTGGTGGCGAAAAAACATCTGTAAATGGCATGATGTGCCTAATTTTTGCAATTTCCTCCGTATTCTTAATGGCGGGAAGAATGCCTCCGTGACCTGGTTTAGCCCCCTGTGAAAGTTTGATTTCGATCATTTTTACATTCTCCAGCAATGCGTACTTCTTGAAAGCATCCGGACAAAATCGACCATCCTGTGTACGACAACCAAAATATCCTGTCCCAATTTGCCAAATCAAATCACCTCCCGGTTCCAGGTGGTAAGGGCTCAGACCACCCTCCCCGGTATTATGGGCAAAATTTCCTATCCGGGCTCCCCGGTTTAATGCAAGGATGGTATTTTTACTTAAAGCGCCAAAACTCACGGCAGATACATTTAAAATACTGGCCGAATAAGGTCTGGTACAATTTGGACCGCCTATCCAAACTCTGGGATCCTGATCAACTTCTTTATGATCAATAGGGTACATAGAATGGGCAATGCATTCATACCCATTGGCATAGACATCGAATTTTGTACCAAAGGGAGTGGTATCGTTAATATCTTTAGCGCGTTGGTAAATTAAAGACCGAAAGAGTCGATTAATCGGTGCACCCTCGACATCGGTCTCGACAAAGTACTGCATAATTTCTGGTCTGAAATTCTCCAAGATGTAGCGCAAATGGCCAATGACTGGAAAATTTCTTTTGATCGTTTGTTTCTTCTGACTTATATCAGACAAGCCGAGTAAAACGATAGGGCCAATAGCTAACAAACTCCATAAAATGATCGGCCAAAATCAACCTAGAATCAGAATCAAGGTTATGCCAACCGTAGAGGACATCACAAATATTTCCCTTGCTCTCATCTGTTTTATATGTTTATAATTTTATACCTTTTTAATTTTTTGGCAATCTTGGGACGCATTGCATTAATAAATAGAGACTGTTAAAAATTCATTGACTAAATCGAAAGTCCTCATTTTGTAAGTTTTGAATTCATCAGTTATCTCCTGCATAAGCCTCTCCATAAGAATAAATTCAGCATAGAAGTTATTTAAAAAACTTGAAGGATATTTAGAGTTAATATCCACATGGATCATCATCTCAAAGCGAGTTAAATCCATCATAAACTGCTTGATTTCCAGAGACTTTAAATGGTCTATTTCATCCCGAAGTAACATCAGCATGCCTTTTGCAGGTTCTGGGGCCAAGACTACAGCCTGTAAAATTAACCAGCTATAGAAATCGATTTCTCTTAAAGAAAATTGGAGATCCTACTTCCATAGTTTCGTCTGTAAAAGGAATTTTTTACGCGGGTCGACCACACTGGTATGCACCCTTACAACACCAATAGGTTTTAGTTCTTTAATTGATAGACTATTCATTTTCCCTCTATTAAGTGCATTATTTAATTAATTAAATTCTAGGAAGACAATAAGGATATATATATTCTTAGTAATGAACCGACAGACCAGGCTTGATGAATGGCACCTCTTCCCTCCTTAGGTGACAATCCATCAAATATTTCCGATATGGTGTGAATACCACTCATTTCATAAAAATGTACCTTCAAAAACTCAAGCGATTGAACAATTTCGAGTTTGGTTTCTTCCTTGTTTTTGCTTAATTTGAGCAATGCGACATAATATTCAACTAAAAGAAATGGCCAAACAGTACCTTGATGATAAGCGGAATCCCGTGCTCCCTGATTTCCCCAATAACTTGGACTGAATGAAGGATGACGGGGATCCAGACTGCGAAGACCATAAGGAGTGAAGAGGTGCACACGAATTTTTGAAAGGATCTTCAGCTCATCATCTTCTTCCAACAAGGAAAACGGCAGACTTAATACAAAGATCTGGTTGGGCCTTAGTAAACTGTCTCTTCCAAACTCTTTTGTCACCACATCATTGAGGTAACCGTCATTATTCATGAAATACTTCCGAAAATTTTCTTTCAAATTTTTTTGAATAGAATTACACTGATTAAAAATGCTCATTTCGCGCTTAGGAACCAGAGTTCCGAAATACATATAAATTTTCAATGCATTATACCAAAGAGCTTGAATTTCGACTGGACAGCCATGTCTAGGGGTTACTGCCAAGTTATCTACCCTGGCATCCATCCAAGTTAATTGCTCTTGATGCTGACCTCCGCAAAGAAATCCCTCGTCAGTTACTTGTAAATGATATCTGGCACCCTTAATATGATGGCAAATGATTGTCGACAAACGGTCAAAATTTTCGGCTATTAGCTCCAAATCACCAAATCGATCGTAGTAATCATATAGTGTTACAAACAACCAAAGGGTGGCGTCAATCGTATTATATTCAATGGCTTCACCTGGATAATCCGGGAATCGATTAGGCAACTGACCCTGGTCAAGGCTATCTAAGAAAGTTCTCAGAATGGATCTGCTCACTTCTCTTCTGTTAGTGGCTATCGTAAGACCTCGCATGGCAATCATCGTATCCCTACCCCAGTCGGTAAACCAGTGATATCCTGCAATGATCGAATAACTTTGAAGGGATTCACGCCATACAATTAATTGGTCGGCTGCGAGATACAGATCCTCTACAAAAATGCTAAGACCATCAGGTACCAGCTGGACCAATCGCTCTAATTCCTCTTGTAGAAGCTGGGCCGGATGCACTTTTGGAAAATCCTCTAGAGTAAACTGTATATACACTTTTGCTCCCGGCATGAGCACATAGGATATTTTACCCAATGTATAAGCATCTTCCTCATAGTCTAAGCCCCGGTTTCTCTCTTCCTCCAATTGGAAATTTTTGTACCAATACCTCTCCTCCTCAAACTTGCCTTCTATAAAATTAATATATAGTGGCTTTGACCCAAAGTGTGGATGTATAGTCAGCGTTTCCTCATCCTGTTCACAATAAAAATCAAAAAAATCACTCTCATGAAACAGACTATGATAATCACGGCTGGAAAAAAAAGGTCTCAATGTCAACTGAATCTCCTCCTTACCTAAATTCTCATAAACAATAACCGTTGAATTCTGCCCATGGACCATAAAAATAGTCTTACTTAAGACATGGCCATCAACAATAAAGTATATTTTGGGGAGTGGATTTCGTTCGAATTTTTGCAAATATTGGTATCCTCTTGGATGAATCAGTCCAGGAAATTGATTGGCTGACAAATCAAAAGTAGTTTTAGACTTTCCGAAACAGATATGTTCTTCCACCTTGTAAACCAGAAGTTGCCGTTCTGTAGGTGGACTGAGCGACGCCATAAGCAGGCCATGATACCGTCGGGTATTGGCTCCTGAGAGCGTGGAAGAAGCATATCCTCCAATGCCATTGGTGACAAGCCATTCTTTTGACGTCGTTTCCTCAAAAGAGGGATTTTTAAAACTAAGCATATGCTAAAAATTTTATTTTCGATATACACAATTTATTAACTCTGCAACCACGCCTGTCCAGCCGGTCTGATGGGAGGCCCCTATTCCCCTTCCATTGTCGCCATGAAAATATTCATAGAATAAAATCAGATCCTTGAAATGTGGATCATTTTGGAAAATTAGTGACTCTCCATGTAAAGGTCGTTTTCCTTTTTCATCAGGTTTGAATAATGAGATGAGACGGTTGGACAGGTCGTCAGCCACCTCATTGAGCCTCCTTAAACGCCCACTTCCAGTTGGGCATTCTGCCAGTAGTTCGTTTTGGTAATAGAGATCAAGTTGTCGCAACGACTGAATAAGTAAATAATTCATCGGCAGCCAGATAGGGCCACGCCAATTGGAGTTACCTCCAAACAGTCCTGACTTCGATTCAGCGGGTTCGTATTGCAAGCCAAAGGGCTTTCCTAATATTAGAGTCACATAGGGTTTTTCGTGGATTTTCGAAAGAGAGCGAATCCCCCCGGGTGCGAAGAATTCGTTTTCATCCAGGAGGGCATTCAACATCTTTTCCAGCCGGTGCCGCGGGAGCAACGAGAGCAGTATTTGTTCTTCTTTTTCCAATTGCTCGATGACTACATGCAACTTGTTATCCTGACGATAATTTCGAAACCACTTTAGTCTTCTAAGAAACTCCGGCACTTTCTCTAATCGATCAGTCTCCAGAACCAGAGAAGCGAAAAGGGTGGTCAAGCCTACTAGTGAGCGGACCTTCAAGGGAATGTGCTGGCCATCTGGCAAAGCCAATATGTCGTAAAAAAAGCCATCCTCTTCGTCCCATGCACCAGGCCAGTCTTCAGAAATACGATTTAGCGACTCAGCTATATAGACAAAGTGTTCGAAGAACTTGGTGGCAACATCCTCATATGTATCATCTTCCTGCGCAATTTCCAACGCCATGTCTAGCATGTTAAGGCAATACATTGCCATCCAGCTAGTGCCGTCAGCTTGCTCCAGATGGCCTCCACCGGGCAGGGTTGCGCTTCGGTCAAATACACCGATGTTATCCAGGCCTAAAAAACCACCTTCAAAGACATTATTATCATTACGATCTTTTCGGTTTACCCACCAGGTAAAATTAATCAGCAGTTTTTGAAAGGCTCTTTTCAGGAACCGGATATCACCTTCACCGGTAATCTTTTTTTCAATTCGGTACACCTCCATACAAGCCCAAGCATGCACCGGTGGATTTACATCACCGAATGCCCACTCGTAGGCAGGTAATTGCCCATTGGGCCGCATATACCATTCCCTCAATAAAAGCAATAATTGATTCTTGGCAAAATCCGGGTCAAGCCTAGCAATCGATATACAATGGAAGGCCAGATCCCAGGCAGCATACCAGGGGTATTCCCACTTATCCGGCATCGAAATGATGTCCTCATTGTTGAGGGTCCTCCATTGGCTGTTGCGACCATGCTTTCTTGATTCTGGTGGTGCAGGCTGTCCGGGGTCACCATCTAGCCAACGTGGGATGTCAATATTATAATATTGCTTGGTCCAAAGCATCCCGGCAAAAGCCTGACGCTGTACGTTCAGCATTTCTGCATTTACATTTGGGGGACTTATTTCGTTGTAGAATAAATCTGCTTCCTTTATTCGACTTTTAAAAATTTTGTCAAAATCTGCATCCAAAAGTGCGTTTGGATGTTCATTTTTTGATAGTCGAAGACGTATTTGAACACTATCGCCCGCTAGGATATTCAAACGATAGAGTGGTGAACATTTTGTGCCATCTTTTTTGCTATCGAATAAATCAAAATTACCACTTATGACAGCATTATTTATACTGTCTTTAGCAAAGGGTGAATTATTGGGAGTGCCAAATAATCGTTCTGTATTTGTTTCATTTTCCGTAAATAAGGTGCGCTCCGGCTTCTTAAAGTAAAGAAAATAGTCACCGGCTTTTTTGTGGGTTAGATATATACAATGAAGATCCTTTTTAGAGTTAATAAGTGACAGATTGGGCTTTTGCCTGGCTAGTCCAAAACTCCATAAATTACGTACCCAAAGGGTCGGCAATACGACTATAGGAGCCTCTCGCAGACCCCGGTTATGAACTGTAATTTTTATCAGAATATCATCTTCGTCTGCTTTGGCGTACTCAGTGAATACATCAAAATATTCTCCGTCATTATTTCCAGTACCAAACAAACCGGTGTCCAGAATTTCATATTCAGCTTCGTCTCGAGACCTGCGCTGGTTTGTCGCGACAAGATCAGCATATGGAAAAGCCCTTTGTGGATATTTGTACAGATGTTTCATGTACGAGTGGCTCGGGGTGTTGTCTAAGTAGAAGTACAACTCTTTAACGTCTTCACCGTGGTTACCTTCATTACCCGTCAAGCCAAACAATCGCTCTTTGATAATAGGATCATTACCATTCCAAACTGCCACAGCGAAACAAATCCTGCACATTTCGTCGCAAATGCCTGCTATCCCATCTTCGCCCCAGCGGTAAGTGCGGCTTCGGGCATGGTCATGTGGGAGATAGTCCCAGGCAATACCGTGCTCGCTATAATCTTCCCGGACGGTACCCCATTGCCTCTCACTCAGGTAAGGTCCCCATTTAAGCCAGTTTTTTTTGCCCCGATAGTTTTCATCGAGCCTTTGCTGTTCTATTGTTTTTTTTGCCATCAGTTATTTTTTTGCCTTCTGCGTTAGATCAAGACCGTAGTCGCCAATTAAGATTTCAGCTCGATTAGCCGTTCGTTGTAAAGCCCGGATAACAAGTCATAGCACCATCGACGAAAATGGTGGTGCCGTTTATATAATCCGATTCATCGCTAGCCAGCCAAACCGCAACTGCCCCTATGTCCTGGGGTTGTCCGATCCGTTTGTAAGGAATAAGTTTTAGTAGATCGTTTAAAGCACTCGGATTTTCCCACGTCTTCCGGTTAATTGGTGTTTGAATAGCACCGGGTGCGATGCTATTCGCCCTGATCCCAAATGGTGCATATTCTTGTGCAATAGATTTCATCAACATCACAATAGCACCTTTGGAGGCCGCATAATTGGCATGACCTGCCCAGAGAATGACTTCGTGGACGGAACTCATATGGATAATTTTGCCGAGTGCGCAGGACACTTCCGGCCTTCTACCACGGTGGATGAATTCTCGAATGGCTTCCCGTGCGCACAAAAACTGACCGGTAAGGTTGACATCAATCACAGACTGCCATTGAGAAAGAGACATCTCATGCATGGGAGCGTCCTGTTGCAAACCCGCATTGGCGACAAGGATATCGACCGTGCCAAAGCGCTCTCTCGCGGCTTTAAACATGGCCTCTACATGATCTTCCTTGCTCACATCTGCCTTAAAAGTAATGGCTTTAGAAATTCCGTCAACAACCTCAATCTGTTGTGCCACTTCTTCTGCTTTAGAAGAGTCGTTTACATAATTGACGACTACATTAGCACCGTCCTTCCCCATAGCCAGGGCAACTGCTTTACCGATACCTGAGTTTGCTCCAGTTACAATACAGGTTTGCATAAGAAGGCGATGATTTGGATTTGGATTTGGATTTGGATACATATTCATAAGTCTCTAACCTACTTTATAAAAAAGTAAAGTGATTTTTCGTTCTTTTCCTGATACCTAAAAGAATCTTCATTAGCAAAGGTATATTCCAGGCTTTAAATAAATTCATTTATTAACAATTATCGACTATGCATTGATCCTCTTCTATTTTTTAGTTCGTAAAATTTAGTGGATCAGCTTTTCTAAAAAAAACCAACGCTTACTTACCATCAGCTTCTCCATCTAGTCCAAATGTTTAAAACACCCTTGTTCCACCGAACCAATAAAAAAGACAAAGACAATCCAAAAGCTATATGGGCAATTGTAACTATTGAGGCAAACTGATAACCATCTTTAAAGTCTATTCCAAAATAGCCGATACCTAATGATTTCGTGACAGGGCTGATCATAAACCCAACACCAATCAACAGTCCATAAACCAAGCCCTGCCATAATTTACTTTGTCCTAATAGCAAACTAAATATCAATCCAAACACGGCGCCATTCCAAAAATGATATACCCACCCCGCAATATCAGACCATATATCAGGACCCGAAGCAAACTGGTCTAATAATAGTACTCCCATTAATCTAGGCAAATCTCCAGGCATCCACCCAAATTTGAATCCCGATTCTCTAAAAACCTCAAGGGCAATTGTTGCAATAATGCCCGCCAAAATCCCATTGATGGCCAGGCGTGTAACTTCAGTAAATTTCAGACCCCTGGCAATGCCTATTACAACAAAAATCAATATTGCAGATGGCAGAAGAAATCTAATAGCCAACGAAGGAAAGGTAGACATGCCTGCCTGTGCCGCTGGAAAAAGATTCGGCGAGACTGCTGCTAAAACAATTAAAATAAAAGCGACCAGTAGTTCTTTTTTCCGAATATTCATGATTAACTTTTTAAAAGTAAAGGATGGACTATGCAGTTAGCCCACCCTTTGATTCTTTTTACTACATTTACTACATGGCAAACATGCCGGTTAGCATGGCCATCTTTTTGTCCATTTCACCACCGATCATTTTTACTTTATTACCTTTAAAGTTCCCAAGTTCACTGGATGGTGTAAAGTAATTAATGTAAGTTAATCCTTTGTCTTCGTAAACATTCACCCGGATAGGAATCGCCAAGCCAACCGCCATATTGTCAGTAAAGGCATCCTTACCAACCGTTGGATTACCAATAAAAATTGATTGGGCGTTGATGGTCATTCCTGTCATAGAAAGAATCTTGCCATGATTAATTTCAGCAAGAACCATCATTCCTGCATCTGCAACTCCTTTCTTAATTCCTTCAACAGTTGCATCAAAGTTCTTCGTTGATTTTACCGTCATCAAGTTATTTTGCGCGCTAGCTTGTTGAAAGCTAATGAAGAAAATTGACACCAAAACAATCATTAATGACAATGCATCCTTTTTCAAAACAAATTTTTTCATTTTATGTAATTTTTACAAATTTTCTTCAGTTCCGCTGTTGCCCGGCCTTCAGTTCCGCTGTTGCCCGTTAATCATATGTGGTTAAAATAATCCTAACAAGTTAATAGTTAGAAGAGGTGATTGATAATCTGATTAACTTCTCTAATTAGAATTAGAATTTGATCTGTTTTTATACTAATTCCAAATTCTACATTTAATTTCAATCATCAAATTTTGATTTACAGAGATATAGTCGCACTATTTTCTAAACCTGACAATGGTATAAGAAATATTTATTAGAAATCTCAAGAGGCGAGTTCCGGTTGAATCAGATTCACCGTGGTAAGTATTCACCGATTTTCGCGACCATAGAATGCCAAGCCATCCTGGAACACCCTTCCACCATAATCATCCGGGCTTCGAGCTGCTTCAACTTTTCTCACCTCCCTTTGCCACTATTGTTCCAATCCTGTCTCCTGGCACGATAAGTAGGTGACCATCTGGATATCTTTGAACCAGGTCAGCCAGATTTAAGATCGGCTCCAGTTGATCTTCACTTCCGCTTTCTTCAATACTTTCCTTTACAAGATCGCTATTCAGTATTAAGGTAAAGGGAACTTTTACTAAAATTCATTATGAGTAATTATATCTTCTGCTCTTTCATCAAGCCTGAAATAATTTAATAATTTAATTGAAAAGATCTGTCAGGAATTGCACCCGACTCATACTAACCAATTAAGTTTTGAATTTTAATGCACCGTAACTTAAGCCATGAATAGCCCAAGTAAATAGGATTTGGATGAGATACATGCTGACATTTTTAACAATCCTGTGTTGGATAAACCAATCAATAGCACAAACCTGTTGTTCAGGAGGAGTACCACTTTCCAGTAACCTGGGTATGCCTCTAACTTCAGAAAAAACCTGGCAGTTTAATCTCAGCTACGACCTTAATACGCTCAAAACCCTTAAACAAGGTTCGGAAACGATTCAAGATGATGCGCGAACCAGACGGACCCATTCGGCATTGATGCAGATGGGATATACTCTTTCAAGCCGCATATCGTTTGATTTTCTTTTTACCTGGGTCAGGCAGGAGAGAGTCATCAGGCAATTTGGCAATGTTGATTTTACCCGAACCCAGGGTTTAGGTGATGCAGTACTTTTAACTAAATACCGGCTATTAACCAGTCCGTCTAATAAAACCTTTTTCAACATCGGGATGGGTATTAAAGCACCGGCTGGACCCTCTGACTTGCGGCGAAATGATGGTTTGCCGATCAATGCCGATCTGCAACCCGGTAGCGGGGCCTGGGACTATATAGGCTGGAGCCAGGTTTTAACAACCCAGGTCTTGCGACCTGCCATGGATCTTAGTATGACTGGCATGTACAACATCAAAGGAAAAAACAATGATTATTTAAATGGACAGGTTTATCAATTCGGCAACGAACTGCAATGGATCACGACGATCTCCGATCGTATCTTAGTACACCAGAAAATCGTTGATCCGGCGTTATCCATCCGCTATCGAAAAGCATGGCAAGACCGTTTTAACCGCAATGAATTACCCAGCACCGGGGGAGATTGGCTGTTTATCACACCATCGCTCACCTTCTGGGTTTCTCCGCAGGCAGCTGTCAATACTCGTTTAGATCTACCGTTAATATCGAAGGT
>JBGTCB010000020.1:0-4478 GCA_041748995.1 Saprospiraceae bacterium
ATGTGCAAACTAAATGGAATTGATCCCCATCGATGGTTGACGGATGTCTATAAGCGCATGGAGGATCACAACATTCAAAAGCTTGACGAACTCCTCCCTACTAAAAATTATCAGTTCTTATATAGCTGAAATCTGTGATGACTTGAACAGCTATTGAGGACTACACGTCCGTACCTGTTCGCTTACTCTTTTAAAGCCTTTTCTTTATTTCCATCCTTTGCAAAAAGACATGCTCCATTAAATATAGTTGTGCCGTCTTCAGGGTATAATTCTAATGCCTTGCTTATCCATTTTAATGCTTCCTCACTTTCTCCATTATCAAAAAGTGAAGTAGCTCCCAATGAAAGAGCTCTTCTATCCGTTGGATTAATTTCCAAATGCTTTCTGACTCTTTTTAGTCCTTCTATCAGTGCAACCTGTTCTTGATTACTCCCAAGTATTCTTAATGATTGTGCAAGAAGAAGAAGACTTTGAAAATCTTCAATTCGAACTTCAGATGCTTTAAGAAACATTTTAGCTGATTTTTCAATATCACCTCGAGCAAAGCTATATCTACCATATCGATAATAGGCATCGAATGAATTAGGATTTAACCGGATAGCCTCTTTAAATTCCTTTTCCGCTTCATTATATCTTTTACGCATTGAAAGAACAAAACCATATGCCGAATGACTTTCGGCCATGTTTGGATTCAAAGAGAGTGCTTTTACGCTATGTCTTTCTGCAAGTAGTAGATCAGAATTATCTCCTCCATGCCATTCATAGATTTGGGCAAGTACATCAGAAAGACCAGCATGTGCAGGCGTATATTCGGGATCAATTTTAATCGCTTATATTTTTCGGAACCCCTTGTGAAGTCACAAAACTCACTTTAAAAACTTCTTTCGGGTCGAGATGCTTATCATGAAAATAAATTTCCTGTATACGATGTCCCACCGGATTTTCAATTCGAAGATTGATTCGTAATCCTGCACATCTTTTAACATAACCACCCCTCTGCTTCATCGGCTCTGCTGAGAAGGTCCGTTCAAGGTTTTCCTCTAGCATATCAATAATTTCTTGTCCGGTCAAATCTACTGTGGAAACAGGTGGATTCATCGGAATCATGTTGAACAAATCTTCTTCCGTGATATGACCACTGCGGATTGGTGCGCCATATCGCCATCCATTTGAAAAAGATATTTCAGTGCCACTTACATACTTAATAGCATTCAAGAGCAAATTGTCCATAGATGAATTCATGGTGTCATACCGGTGCAGTGTCACTTCTGTATTACCGATCACGTTATTTTTTATTGTTTGATAAGGTCGTAAGATATTATCAATGATTTTTTCCATTTCCGTGTCGGCAGAAATATGCTGTGCTATTTTTATTAAGTCGTATCGATGACCAGTAATGCCTTTGTCCTCTACATTTATTTTCAAATGGCCCAGGAATGATCCGTGGCAGCCACATTGAATGACAACTGCCCCATTAACTAATCCAGATTTATATAACCGGTTATGCGTATGGGCACTCAAGCAAATATCTATACCATCAACTTGCTGCAGCATGTGCATGTCCTGAGGAAATCCATTATGTGATAATAAAATAATAATATCAACTTTGTCATTCTTTAACTGTTCTATATATGCTGGTAATTCAACAATTCCATCGGTAATTTTTAGTCCTTCGCTAAACTGCGACGGCATTGTTTTATCAATTATATTAGAACAAATGCCAATCACCCCAATTTTCAGCTTTTCTATTTGCAATGTTATATAAGGTTGCAGAAAAAGGCTGCCGTCCTCATTGTAAACATTTATCCCCAGCATGGGATAGCTCAATTTCGATAACAAATGTTTTAGCTGCTGTGGTCCGTAAGCAAAATCCCAATGGCCTACCATGGCAGTGAACGAAAGTTTATTTAGCACCGGGATTATCGCTTCACCCTTAGAATCAACACAGGGCAATGTCCCGTGGAAGGTATCACCTCCATCAAATAATAAGGTTGGCCTATTGTTTTAGCGTATTTGATTTATCAAGGTTGCAATGCGGGCGTATCCACCAACAGTTTCGGTGAATTCTCCTTTGTTATTGTAAAATAATTCATTGTGTGGCTCTAAATAGCCATGCACATCATTTAAGTAAAGTATATTTAGTTCCATCAAGTGATTATAATAACTTAATTAATTGGGATGCAGCTAACATTTTTCGGCATTACATTTGGCGGTGGCCCTTTAGCAATACACTTGAAAGACCGCACTTCAAACATCCACAAAAGGTATACTCATCTAAATAAGCACTGGAGATATTGAACCCTATGATGTATCCCTCTTAACCTCAACACAAATGGATCAACACAGTCAATTGTATGAAGTCTGATTTCATTTTCTTTTGTCCAGTCAAACATTAACTTTTTAAGTCTGCCAACGGAGTCAAGTTGGAGTGGTAATTCTCTTTGGTTGTTATTAGTGATGGTTTGCCTTGTTAAGCTCCAAAATTCGTCCATCAAATAGCCTCATTAGAAATAATCTATCATACCAAGTTCGATATTTCCCTGATAAGTCAATTTCATTCCTCATACTTCCATCTCCTCCTTCTATCAACAAGAGCCAGGATTCATCGTATCACAATAGCCCTGCGGAAACTGAGAGAAATTTCTTGAAAAGGTGTGCGTACCTGCCATTAGTTTTCCACAGAACATCGGCTCCAATAATCGATCGGTTCCGATTTACCAGAAAAGGTTAGACTGGCTGAATGATTCACAGACCACTTTCCCTCGTCCATCATCCTGGTTTTTCATTGACTGAGCTATTGGCCGGCGGCAGATCCTTCGCGGTCTGCATCGATCCACTGATGCAAATACACACTGGCAGATCCCATCTACTCATTTACTGTGAACCTCAAAGGGGATTAGCGCAACCTTTGTCATGTCGAAATTGGATGATCAATAAAAGCATTTCGACCCAAGTATTTATTTATTAATTAAGATTAAGATCAAAAAAAAATTGTAATGAAAACAACTAACCTTTTAATCCTGATTCTTTCAGCCCTGACCCTGGTCAATTGTTCAAAGGAAGAATTAAACATCCGTGAAGGAAATCCTGCAGTTGGATCTCTTTCATCTAAATCGGTCAGATGCAAACCGGAAGTAACAGACTACGATTATGTGGAAAATGTGAATAGTATCAATATTGGTCTTGACT
This sequence comes from Saprospiraceae bacterium, assembly GCA_041748995.1. Taxonomy (GTDB): domain Bacteria; phylum Bacteroidota; class Bacteroidia; order Chitinophagales; family Saprospiraceae; genus JABDMH01. The sequence continues at coordinate 3,190 of JBGTCB010000020.1, forward strand.
GTGTGACGGAGTTAATCAAAGTTGATGAATTTACCATTCATCATAAAGGGCGTTTAGTGCGGTCTGCCACATGTCACATAAATAACAAAGGTTCGGAAGAAGGCCAGATGACAGGCACCGGATATGTGACAGGGGACACCTATACCCTGTATTTTTCGGAAGAATATCATTTCAACGGTCATTGGAGTGAGTTTTATGAGAAAACCACTGTGGAAAAAATTACATACACCGTCATTATTACCAATGAAACAACCGGTGAATCGTATAGTGGGATTAACCTTAAAATCCATGTTACTTTCAATGCCCATGGTGAGCTCACTTCCGCAAAGGCTGATTTGTTTGATTGTGATTGATTCACTACCTGAGCAAATCCGTTTCTCTTGTGGAAGGAATGAGAAAGCCTTGAAAGATCAAGGCTTTCTTTGATCTGCCATTTAAAAATCCCCGATATGACTCCAATATTAAAACCAATGAAAGTCAAATACTCAAATATAGAAAATGAAGAGGATGAAAATTCACCTGGTATTATGACCTGGTTTGGTCAGGTGATACCCTGGCATCCGGTCTCGTATCAAATGATTTTTCTGAGTTGGATTTTACCTGAAGATGATAGAGACACCAGTCTCTTTTAGGGTCAGTACACTGTCCATTGGACAATATACTGATTCTGGCCTAATTAAAAATACCGGCTTGCTAGCCGCTTAATGAACTGATCGACATGTCAAATCTTAATTTTTTCCGAAGACAAATGCAAGCTCAATCCGGTAGCCTGAATAATCCGGAGGAATTTCACCAGTACCAGGGACATTTGCTGTCAGGATTTAAACTGGCAGAGCGAAATTACTACCCCTCAGAATTACTTGAACAAATGCCCCCGGAGTTGACAAATACTTTCCTGGGTACCGGAAACCCGTTTCTTCTGGGTTCCATGCCCGTTGGATCAACCGTTATCGATGTTGGTTCAGGAGGTGGCATGGATGCCTGTCTGGTCAGCCGGATGGTAGGTCCTACGGGAAAAGTATACGGTATTGAATGCTCAAAAATTTGAGGATTCCAAAAGTGTAGTTTTCTGTGAATGAGTAAATCGAAGCTGTTAATGCGTAACTGTAGTTCTGGATGAGAATTAGGAATATTTCATTTACTGCGGTGTGCTTAATTCATAGAAAAGGAATTGGCGGAAGGTGGTGATCGTACGGAGGAGAATGGTAAGAAGAATAATTACATCTGCCATTTTAATTTGGATATTCGATCCATCCATCTGGCAATCATAGGGCATTTCAGGCTGGAGA
>JBGTCB010000021.1:0-2433 GCA_041748995.1 Saprospiraceae bacterium
TGCTTTAGAGTCATACCGGCTGGCATCTATGGAAGATTTCGTACCCTGGGATAGTATCGATCAATTAAAGATGATCACCGATTCCATCAATTCGCCGACCATTACGGGGGAAGACATTTTTGGCAAGGAGACTTTTCGCAAACTTTGCGATGTACATGCTGTCGATATTGTTCACCCGGATATGGGAACATCAGGAGGCATCCTTGAAACCAAAAAAATAGGTGACTATGCCGAAGAATGTGATATCGCCATGAAAATGCATTTTGCCGGGACACCGGTTTGTTTTATGGCGAATGTGCATGCCGCTGCCGCTACCCAAAATTTCCTGGCGTTGGAGATGCCGGTTCAATGTGTTGATAATCCATGGTGGCCTAAACTGGTCAATATGGTCGGTAGTCAGGAACTTTATAGCAATGGCTTTGCCAATGTACCCACCGATGCCCCTGGATTGGGAGTTGAATTAAATGAGGAAGAGTTGAAAAGACATCTGCACACAGAAGACAAAAGCTACTTTGCTCCAACCCCACAGTGGAACGAGAAGCGATCCCATGACAGGTTATGGAGTTAAAATAAAAGGTCCATGAACAATTATTTCAGAATTTCAGTTAATGAAACTAAAACTCCATGAAAATTTTAATAACTACCATCTTAATGGTAAGCATGACAAATCCTTCGATCTATGATTTTCAGATGAAATCGATAGACGGTCAGTTAATTGACTTTTCGCAGTTTAAGGGAAAGAATCTTTTGATTGTTAATACCGCTTCGCAATGTGGATCCACTCCCCAATATGCCGACCTTCAGGAATTGCATGAAAAATATGGCGACCATGTCACTATCCTTGGTTTTCCGGCCAACAATTTTGGGGATCAGGAACCAGGCAGCAATACTGAAATCGCCCAATTCTGTGAAAAAAATTATGGAGTAACTTTTCAGATGTTTGAAAAAAATTTCCGTCAAAGGAGATGGCCAAAGTAATCTGTATGCATGGTTGAAGGAAAAAACCGGTCAGGAACCTACCTGGAATTTCTGTAAATATCTGGTAAAGCCGGATGGAACAGTGAAATTCTTCGGTACGGGCGTCCAACCTCTGGATGCCCAGATCACAACGGAACTGATGTAATATACCCGAGTGCCTATCCGCTCTCGTACCTTAGACATGAGAAAAACATTCTTCCAGTTTATCGAAGTTGCATAGCCATCATCTAAGCAAAAAATTTCCTTAGTCGTAGGTTATATAATCTACCCGGATAGCTTATACGGGATGTACCCAACTGGCGGCAAAATCTGTGATTTAATGAGGGAGCCACAATCAGTGAGTTGAAATGAAACCAGCCAGTGTTCACGTAGATACTCTCCTATGGAATCAGGAAGTTTATCGAAGTATGTTGGTATTTGGGCAAAACGCGTGAATTTCACCCATTGGGGTGATGGATATCTGGTTCCGTGCCTGTTTTATTGTAGGAAAATAGCAACTTATGAAAATCCTAAACTTGCAAGATCAACTAAGAGTATTAGCTATGTCAACATTGGCCATACTTGCTGCTACGGTGTGCTCGGGACAGACCTATGAGGATGGCAATACGCATTACCCGAACGACACCATCTATATAGGCACATCACCACATACAGGTGGGCCGGTGGTGACGGGTCCTGACCGTGAAGACGGAAGCTGGGAGCGAGTGGACTGCGAAAAGAATCCAAACGGTGCAAAGAACTGCTGGAAGACGCATCTGATGATCTCGGAGATGGGGATGGAGGCGAGGCCAGTACGGAGAGCCTCAGTGCGGATCTCAAGGCAGAGAGACAAGAGTACCGTCAGAAGTTGAAGATAAAGCATGGCGTTTGGACTAAAAATTCAGGTAAGTGGACATCAGTCGACAATGCCAAGAGCCGGACTGCCCAGATTATTCGCTCCTGGAACCGATGATTCCCGGGTGATGATTCGCGGTAGTGTATAGGCTTGGCTGTACCAGTCGCAGATGTACAGTGATTAAATTTGCAATCCACATAAATTCGAATATTTCTATTCGAATCCACACGTTAGGTTGGAATTACCACATAGCTTTCACTTTACCAATGCCATCCTTGCTAATTGATTTTATTTCGGGATTGCCGGCATACCTGACACTCCCAATGCCAGCTGCGGATACATGCAATTCTGTACCGGCATAGACCTCGGCCTTCCCGATTCCAGCACTTTCAAAGTGTAGTATATCCACCTTCATCTCTCTGGCATAAATATTACCTAACCCGGCACATTGAATATCCGCCGTGTGAGCTACTCCGGATAAATAGGTACTCCCAATACCATCGAAAGTCGCTATTAGATCACCCAAATGCAGGTCAAACTCTACATCACGGATTCCATTACAATAAAGCCTCAGGTGATCACTTTGGATAGGTGTCTTGCATTCCAGCCTGCTGATGCCA
>JBGTCB010000022.1:0-13519 GCA_041748995.1 Saprospiraceae bacterium
TTTGATTTCGGCAGGTATCTTTTTAAATGCACGCTCGATCTTTCGTTGATGCATAGTCTGCTTAAATCCACTCAAAGCTATTTCCAGGATCTCATTAGCATGATTGATTTCTTTTTGTCTGATTCCCAGGTTGATCTTAGCTGTCTTTTGCAATGCTTGCAGATTAATCACCCGGTCATGATGCTTCATATGGATTTCCGAATCGATATCTGCAGGTAGTCCAAGATCAATCCAAATCTTTTCATTGATTTTATCACCCGATATAATGTTTGCTATCTGGGCAGTCACTGTTGGTTTAGGTGATGCGGTACAGGCAATCAGGCATCCGAAATCATCTTCATGTTTTATCAAATCATCGAGACTTCCTGTTTTGCCATTTAAACCCAGGGCCAGTGATTCTGCCTTGTCAACTGAGCGATTATATATGCTGATATTTTTAAATCCTTTTTTTGTCAGATGTCTGACAACGAGCTGATTGGTTGATCCTGCCCCAACCAGTATCAGTGGAGTTGAGATATCAATCTTAAAATCAAGTAGCTTTTTGATTGCCAGGGAAACTACGGAAACAGGTTTCTCCCCGATCTTTGTTGCAGCGTAGACTTTCTTCGCTGCGCGAATGGTATGTTGTACCAACATTCTGACATTGTCACCTGTCAGAGTCCACGCTACCTGATCTTCATAGGCTGCCCTTATCTGTGTAATTATTTCGCGTTCACCGACAACCATACTGTGTATCGATGAAGCAACCTGAAAAAAGTAAAAAACTGCTTGATCACCGTGCAGATACTTCACGGGTCCAGGATCATTTGAACCAAAAAAAGAAGTTATAAAATCTGAATCGATTTCGGATTCAGTGACAAAAAGATAGAGCACCCGGTTGCAGGTGCTCAGATAAAATAATTCTTTAAGGTTATGCTTGTTCTTTAAATATGCCAGCCTGCTACTAAGCTCAGCTGAGTCGTGATGCACAATAGCGTAATCCGGAACCTTGTCTAAAGGCAGTTCCTTATGAGAAACTGTGAGGATGTGGATATTTGACAACATGCAGTGCGAAGATAATCGCTAAATCTGCTATTAATGTCATCATTTTGTAAACTGTGATGGCTGTTTCCTAAAATTTCCACACGCTTCCTTCAATTCTCTACATTTTTTACTTCGATCAGCTCCATAGCTTTTTCCAGACTCAGGGTCCCTGCACGGTAATCGTCTATGGTCGATTTTTTTAGTGAGACATCGATCACCGATGGCATGTTGCAACCCACGCATGAGGTTAGTTTCATATGAAAGACCAGCATTTCATCCGCACTCAGATTTTTTAAAACATGTCCGTAGTCCAGAATATTCTGCTTGAAGCCACGAAGAAACCCAGGATACATCTCATCGACAATTTTATTGCGTTCTACTTTGCTGACATTCTTTCTCGAAATCGTAGGTAGTGAATAATTGTTATCGTCATGAACAGTGCTTGAATAGAACTTCAGATAATAAGTGATCCCAAAATTCTCCATCCGGTCGTAACCGGGTTCGTTGGCCATGTAGTAGGTATCCGACAGGTCTATTTCATACAATCTCTCTAACATTGATGAAAACACCTCTGATTGTGGTTCTTTCGAGCCATCATTTAAATTTTCATTGATCTTGATTTTTTCAATCAGGGCATCTCTAGTAATATCTCCTTTTTCATAGGCAGTCAGATCGGCCTTGGTTACTTCAGCACTAATTCCATGGTTGGATTTGACCTTCTTATGACCTGAGTATGCGACAATCGCGCTTAGATTACGACTAGTTTCATTTCTAACTAAGATCTTGTCGGTTGACTTCAACTGCCTTATCATATTTCCATAATCGGAGAGAAAATCCGTATAAACATTGATCATCATCATTACTGGGTTTTTCTGATCAGCTCCCTCAGTTTCCCCTCCGCCGGTCGATTCTCCATCACCATCAGTCCGGTTATAGGTCATAATTTTCAATTGATTTGAAGAAACATTAAAGACCACACCATAATTTGGCAGATACTTGCCATCAACATCCAATCCTTGTCCGAGAAACATGAATTGATTATTGGACGATTGTTTCATCAGGGTACTCAAGATATTCTCTGCCACTTGCAGATCTTTATCCATCAGGGCTTCATCCACGGTTTGACTTACCGTTTTTGTGAAAGAAACCATCAGGAAAAGAATAATTAAATTCCAGTATTTCATAGTTAGTAATTTTGATGTGTATTATTGACAAATTGTGCTAAATCCTGCTGATTGAGTTGGATTGACTGAGCCAGGTTGCGCATTCCTTCATTTATAATGTTCAGATCGTTTTTTCTTTGCTCGTCCCAATATCTCATAAGATCCTGAGCGACGGCCTGAAGAAATATTTGTTGATCTTCAAGTATTTTGCTGGCTACCCGGTTTTCTAATCCGGCCTGTTGGTTTTCCAGGGAGGCGGTAATAGACCTCGTCAGAGTTTCAGCATCAAAACTACTTTCATCAACCGCTGCAATGTTTTCGATATTTGAAAGGTGAGATCCATCAAATGCCACAAACTGTTCCTTCAAATCATCAAGTGATTTAGTAAGGTCGGTATACTGCCGGGCTAGCAATTCATAAGGAAGATTCTCAGGCTGAGGCGCTGCGCCATATGAAAGCACCAATTGCTGGCCAGATAAACTAATCCGGAGATCCAATAATTTGCCTGCCATCAACAATAGCAGTAGCGAAGCAGCGACAGCCCACCAACGGGAAAGTCGAAATCTGACGGGAGGTCGTTCGACCACCAGCTTAACCGGTTGGGGAGTTTGATCTCTACTTTGTTGGAGATACTTCCTGACCAGTTGCATTTCTTCCAGCTCATTTTTCAAATGAGCATCCAATACCAACTTTTCTTCGAAAATGCTTTTTTCTGTGTCGGACATCTCTCCATACAGATAATCCAAAAGCTTCTCATTATTCATAGTATATATCTTTAGACAGATTTTTATTTAACAAAACTTTTCTCATCGCATCGAGACCATAATACATTCTTGATTTGATGGTATTTTCCGATTCTCCCAGGATTTCCGCTATCTCCCGGAATTTTAATCCTTCATATTCCTTCATGATGATCACCTCCCGCTGTTCGGGTGGAATTTCCTGCAACATATCTTCAACCATCTCCCGTAACTCAGTTTTTTCATATTTTCGAGCTGGAGTTTCCAGATCTACTTCCGAGGTTAATTGCTCTTCCAGACTGGTATGCCGTCCCCTGGCCTTGATCCTTCCTTCATTACAACAATTGTTGCTGGCTATTTTATAAAGCCAGGATTTCAACTTGGAAGGGTCTTTCAACTGGTCTATTTTCTCAAAAACCTGAATAAAAGTCTTCTGTACTACCTCACTGGCAAAATGCCGGTCGTTGCTATATCTCAATGCAAAGTTAAATACCCGGTACTGCCATTCGTCAACGATTACCTGATATGCGGCTGCCTCACCTCTGCGTAATCTTTCTACAAGTTCGATTGATGTCGAGGTTTCTTTATCGATCATGTTTTTAGTTAAAGCTGAAATGTTCCACTTTTCAAATTCAATGACGCCGGGTGAAGCAAAAAAGTTTTAATCGCTGAATAATTTGCATTTGACAGGATATCCTTCAAATGAATGATATTCTTGTATTTTTGCAGGCATTTTATCAATCAGAAATCAAAGATTCCAGGTAATGTATCGTACATACAATTGTGGTTCGTTGCGTCTAAGACATGTCGGTGAAGCTGTGATATTAAGTGGATGGGTCCAGGCTACACGGCAATTTGGAGGTCTGACATTTGTCGACCTTAGAGATCGATATGGTATTACCCAACTGGTGATCAATGAAGATCAAAATGCAACACTGAGCACAAAAGCCAAGGATCTGGGAAGAGAATTTGTGGTAAGAGCTACAGGTAAAGTGCGAGAACGCAGCAATAAAAATCCTAATCGGTCGACGGGTGATGTTGAACTCGAAATAACTGAGTTGGAGATCATTAATCCTTCTAAAGTCCCTCCATTTACCATAGAGGATGAAAGTGATGGGGGAGATGACCTGCGAATGAAATACCGCTATCTGGATATGCGTCGGGCTCCCGTACGTGATAAGATTTTGTTTCGAAGTAAGGTAGCTTTTGAAGTACGGAGATATCTTGTCAAAGAAGATTTTGTTGAAATCGAAACCCCCTGCCTGATTAAAAGTACCCCCGAAGGTGCTCGTGATTTTGTCGTGCCCAGCAGGATGAATCCTGGTCAGTTTTATGCCTTACCACAGAGTCCGCAGACTTTTAAGCAAATATTAATGGTCGCCGGTTTTGACAAATACTTTCAAATAGTAAAATGCTTTCGTGATGAGGATCTCCGTGCCGACAGACAACCTGAATTTACTCAGATAGATTGTGAAATGGCTTTTGTGACTCAGGAAGACATTTTACAGACTTTTGAAGGCCTGACGAAACATCTCTTTAAAGAAATTCTGGATCTCAAACTAGATGATTTTATCCGAATGACCTATGATGAAGCCATCGAAAAGTATGGTAGTGATAAACCTGATTTGAGGTTTGAAATGGGTTTCTATGATCTCACCAATTCGTCGAAAGGACATGGATTTCAAGTATTCGATCAGGCAGAAATTGTGGTAGGCATTGTTGCCGGGGGTCAAGCAGATAAGTACTCCAATAAGGAAATTAATGCACTAACCGATTGGGTAAAAAGACCTCAGATCGGCGCAAAAGGACTTATCTATATTAAATTGGAGAATGATGGCCGAATCAAGTCAAGTATTGGTAAGTTCTATCCTGACGACACTCTGCAAGCATGGGCTTCCCAGTGCGGCGCAAAAGCAGGAGATTTAATTTTGATCCTCTCCGGGGACACCGGGAATACCCGAAAACAATTGGGCGAATTACGTTTGGAAATGGCAAAGAGGATGGAATTGTTGAATCCCGGGGAATATAAACCACTTTGGGTGGTTGATTTTCCACTGCTGGAATGGGACGGGGAAAGCAATCGATTTCATGCAATGCACCATCCTTTTACTTCACCTAAAAGATCGGATGTTGAGAAAATGCTCACGGGTGACCATGAAACCATGATGAGTCTACGGGCTGACGCCTACGATCTGGTGATCAATGGTGTAGAGATTGGTGGTGGCTCTATCAGAATTCATGACCGTCACCTCCAGGAAAGGAATTTCAAATTGCTGGGATTTACCCCGGAAGAAGCTGAATCTCAATTTGGGTTTTTAATGAGTGCTTTTGAATATGGAGCTCCACCTCACGGAGGAATCGCATTTGGATTCGATCGTTTATGCGCTGTTATGAAAGGGAGCACATCTATCCGGGATTTTATAGCTTTCCCGAAAAATAATATGGGGCGTGACATGATGATCGATGCTCCATCAAAAATAGATCGTGGTCAATTAGATGAACTGGGTCTTTCGATCACCCAACCCTGAATCACTCTCCACTGGTCATCCATTGCCATATTTCTTTAAAACTGCCTCTCTTGCCGTACATGAGTATACCAGTGCGGTATATCCTGCCAGAAATCCAGACACAAAATATGGCTGTGGCCACCAGTAATGCGATGGATAAGGCTATTTGCCAGGCCGGGGGACTAAATGCCAGTCTGGCGGGCATGACAATAGGTGAAAAGAAAGGAAAAATAGAAGCCCAGACCGCCAAAGAGCTATTAGGTACCCTTAGAGCAGCAAACATAATGTAGAGTGCAATGATCACGGGTATGGTCAACGGAAGTGTAAGTGCCTGACTTTCAGCCATATCATCACCAATTGCTGATCCAACACCGGCGAAAAGAGAGGCGTAGATAATATACCCGCCAAAGAAAAAAACAATAAAGCAAGGTACAAGTAACCACCAATTGACGGCCTTCAATTCAATGATCACCTGAGCTACCATAATTTCAAGTTCTTCTGGATTCATAGCTTCTGATACGGATGCATCCAGCATATTCTGTTGAGTGTCAAATCCAAATAGCATACTACCTCCAAGGGTAATCAATGGAAGTAGAATGAGCCAAATCAAAATCTGCGTTAAGCCCACTGCACCGACCCCAACAATTTTACCCATCATGAGGTAGAATGGCTTCACGCTGCTTATCATCACTTCAACCACGCGATTCATCTTCTCTTCCATCACGCTTCGCATTACCATAACACCATTGATAAAAACTATCATGTACATAGCAAAACCCATAAACCCTCCAATGGCAGCTGCGATGATACTGGTAATTGGACTGGGATTATTGTCACGTTTTTCCTCGCTTACTTCATGTTGGTTCAGTGGTTCGGGATCAAGAGTGATCTGGGTATTTAGGTTGTCGATTAGCTGAGGATCAAGATTTAGTGCCTTGATCTTGTACTCCCGAATCTTATCTCTGACGGCATTTTGCAGATTTTGCGATCCTTCCAGATCCAGTTGATTATCTGAATAGTAGTACACCGTATGCTTCTTTGATGTGAGATCCTGCAGAGGTGGTACCACCAGGATTCCATCAAATTTATCGGTTTTTGAAGTCTGAGCAATATCTTCAACCGGTCTGTCGGAAAATGAAAAATAGAAATTGCCCTGATCTTTCATTTTGCCATCAAGTACATTTGATTGATCTACAATCACGATGTTTTTAGCTTCATCGCCCTGATATGCGAAGATCAAACCAACGATGACTATAAAAAGAGCCAGTGCCAAAGGAGCAAGCAGTGTTGTAATTATAAAAGACTTTTTCCTGACTCTCGTGAGATATTCCCGCTTGATAATTAACCACAGTTTACTCATGCTGCTTCTGTTACTTTTTTAATAAAAATGTCATTGAGAGATGGTAAAACCTCCTCAAATTTCTGAACAAGTATTCCCCTTTCGATGAGATTTCTGATGAAAACATTGGCTTCTCCCAGTTCCCTCAACCTGAAGGTCAAAACCTGATTTTCGTGAGCTATAATTTCCGGTTCGATTACTGTCAGATCAATGGTACCCAGGTACGACAATTTAAATAAGTGATCCTTGTAGCTTTCTCTAATTTGACTAACCTCCCCCTCCAAAATATTCCTTCCCTTATTGATCAAAACAATGTGTTCACAAATTTCTTCCACTTGTCCCATTTGGTGAGTAGAAAAAATGATACTCGTACCGGCCTCATTTAACTTTTGGATCTCCTGCTTTATCATTTTGGTGTTGATCGGATCCAACCCGCTGAATGGTTCGTCGAGGATGATCAATTGCGGTTTATGTACAATGGTAGAAACAAACTGGACTTTCTGTTGCATGCCCTTGCTTAGTTCTTCAATTTTTTTGTTCCACCAATCTTGCATCTCAAATCGTTCCAACCAATACTCAATCTCCGTTCGGGCGACCTTCTGATCCAAGCCTTTAAGTTGTGCGAGGTATATTAATTGTTCTCCAACTTTCATTTTTTTATAAAGTCCTCGCTCCTCAGGCAAATAACCGATCTGCTCAGGGTGTGAATAATCAAGTAAATCACCATTAAATAAAACCTTTCCCTGGTCCGCTTTTGTAATACCGGTAATGATTCTTATCAGTGAGGTTTTACCTGCCCCATTGGGACCCAGTAACCCCAGAATGCTCCCTTTTGGCATTTCAAACGTTACCTGATCAACCGCTAAATGATTATGGTATTGCTTAGAAACACCTAACACTGATAGTATCGACATTGAACTGAAGGTTTACATCAAAAATAGATTTTTTAAGACATGATGATTACTTAAATAGTCCAACGTTAGCCTTATTGGGACCAAATGAACTAGCAGGATCGATTTTGAATGCTTGTCGAACGCATAATTATCGTCAAATGCTTTATTTGACACTAAAGTGACACGAAATAGCTGATTTTGCTTGCCAGTCATCTGAATTTATTATATTATTATCTATTCAAATTGTATGAAATTTATTGCGAGAGCTTGTTCTCTCATCTAAGAATAGATGGTTTTGGGGTGTAGGTGCGGCAAATCGACTCTTCGAGGCGCCGCACTTTTTTTATGCCTGGGAGTCTGTTGTCCGGGTAGTGTAGATTTCAAATGGACGAAAATCAGGACAAGTTGAGTATTTCAACGGCCTTCTAATGTGTTCGGCACTGTCTTTGTTAACCAGTTGTTCATCCTTTAGCAGTCATCATTTCCAAAATTGGAGCTGCCAGAAATCATTGGTTCATTATGAAACATAATCGACGATGCTTACCACCATTTTGAAGATTCAAATGAAAATCGTTCGAAGGCTAAAGGTCCTTCTGGATATGATAAAAGCAACTGATTTTTCTAAAAATCTCACTCTCAACGAGTTAGGTCTTTCCAAAGAAGAATCTAATCTTTATTCACCTTCGCCCGACGATGATATCCGGCGAATACTTGAAGCTCTGGAGATTAAGTCAGACGACGCAATCCTGGACTTTGGGGCTGGTAAGGGTGCCGCTATGGCTATCATGGTCAAATTTCCTTTTAGCTTTGTTGGAGGAGTGGAAATCTCATCACTATTGTGCAATATCGCAGAGAAAAATCTGGTGAAGCTCAACTTAAAGAATGCTGGTATATTTTGTTCCAATGCCAGTACATTCACAGATATTGACCGATACACGTACTTTTATTTTTTCAACCCGTTTCCCGGCCCTGTTCTTTCGCAAGTGATCCAGAACATCACCGAATCGCACCGTAGAAACCCTCGAAAAATTTCATTGATCTATTACAACCCTGCTTACCGGAGCGTCATTGATGAATGCCCTCTGTTCAGAGAGAAAAGGAAAATTGAAAGCTGGTACTATGAAACTATTCTGTACGAAAGTGTGAATTAACGTTGTCTCCAAACTTGGAGTCAAAACAACTTAAGCTTTCCTGATAGCGGAAATTTGGCTACTTTGCCACAGAGATTTATCACTACCGTAAAAGGGGTATACGTTAGCCCCGGAAATACATAACCTTATCGAAGTCCCTCGCCATTACAACACGGTCTGGCATTAATTCAACATCTTTAAATGACTGCAACAACATTGCTGACTGGAAAGGAAGTTTTCGAATTGATTGACACTCCAGAATTTATCAAAAATTGGAAAGAATTATCCGATGCAAGCCCGGGATTCAATTCTCTGCAAGGTCCAGAATATGTCAGTACCTGGTACGAATTTTATAAAACTGAGTATGATCCGGTCTTTTCAGTAATTTTTGGAGAAAACCATAAACCTCTGGCCCTAATGTGCCTTGCCTGGGAAAGATCCCAGCAGGTTTTAACCCATGCGGGTCATGACAATGCAGAATATTTTGGCTGGCTGTCAGTACCTGAACTGAATACGAAATTCTTGATAGACACAGTACAGCTGGTTGGAAAACACTTCGCTATAAGAACCTGGCGGTGGAGGTGGCTGGCACCGGGAATTTCACCTGCCCCATTCCATCATTTGGAAGCCAGTAAGGTCTACGCAAGTGTGGAAACCCGGCACTCGCTAATATGGAATCTCAACGACCCTGAAAAACTTTCGAAACTAAAGAAAAGCAGTTCTAATAAGTCCAAGATAAAACGACTACAAAAAAAAGGTGAATTGAAATTCCGGGTTATTACCGACGAAGAGGAAACCTTCCGACTGTTGGAAACGGTTAAATACCAATGTGATTTCAGACAAGAAGCGATCAATAATATACGTCCATTTGCTGATAACCCCCAGAAAATAGCCTTCAATGCAGCCCTTCAAAAATATCCAGGTACCTTCCATATGAGTGGGTTGTGGATTGATGATGAACTATTGGCCTTCCATCTGGGGATTTGTGATAAGAAACGTGTCTGCCTGGGTACTATAAGTTTCGACCCAGCAGAAAGTAAAAACTCTCCCGGTACGTTGTTAATGATCAAACTTGCCGAAGAATTGACTCTGCAAGGGTTTGAGATATTCGACCTGACTCCGGGTACCGATGCTTACAAGGAACGATTTGCAAATGGACGGGAAGACGTTTTTCGTCCTATGCTCCACATTTCTCCTTTAGCAAAAATAACAGGGCACGCTAAAAGTTCTGTACTGGAAGTTGCCAGAAAAATCTTACCGGTCTTCAAAATCGATATCCAGACCGTTGTTACTCACAAAAACTACCTGAAAAATTTATTCAGATCGTTCAAACAACTTTCCTTATTTCAAATGGCTCATCTGGCAGGAAAACGTATTATCGACATTCAAAATCTGTATATCTACCGTTGCGATTACAATTCAAAGCCCGGTTTCAAATATCAGGAACCCATTAATTTGCAACAGTATTCGGATTTGATGTCATATAAAGATCAGCAACCCTGGCACACTCGTCGTGATTTGCTTCAGGAGGCTATGTCAAAATTCAATAATGGAGAGACGCTCTATAGTATAATGCAGAATGATGAACTCAACTGGTTAGGTTGGAGGGTGGATTCCGTCAACGCTTTAAAAGTGAGAGGGTTTCCCCGAAGCATCGATTTGGTAGAAAATCAATCCGTCTTGTATGATTTCTACTATCCAAGCCGCTTGAACATGGATCACTTTTTCACAAATTTAGAACAGTCATTGAACCAACTGAGTGACGTGGACGGAATACCGGTTATGATTCTGTTGGACTCTCGATTCAAACTTTCTCCACAGAAAGTCGAAGAATGGAGAATTGACATTTGTAAAGAATTAATCTGTGTCCGGCTGTTTTGGTTCCTGAAGTTCTTTCATGAGAAAAATCACATTTCATCGGCAAATCACTTAATAAAGGACTGATAAGTATAACTACGTCTTCAAGGTGGCAGAAACAGGTGCCATCTTCTGATCTAAAATCGGTAAACTTCGAGTCCTTGTTGAACCTTGTAACTAACAAATTGTGTTAGTAGGTTGTATTGTGAATGGTCGAAGCAAACTACCTGGTCGTCTTGCTACATCATTCAGTTAGTAGATTTTTAGATGTACCATCTTAACAACAAGAAAATGAAAAGCAAACTTTCAATCTTCCTATTTCTGGTATTTGTTTATCCATCAGCAATATACAGTCAGGATATCACAGAAGTTGTAGAAAATATGAGCATTGGCCAACACAATGCGGTTATTCTAAGCTTGCCCTATGATGTAAAATTTGTGGACACCGTATGGAAGGACTACCTGAAAACATTTAAGGGTAAATCCAGAAAAGTAAAAAAATCGGATGAAGTCTTCACCGATGATGCTTCAGTCTCCTATATTTCCAATAATACAGTAGACATCTACAGCGTAGTACTTAAAAACGGTGAAGGATCCCAATTGAAGATGTGGATGGATCTGGGAGGAGGTTTTGTTGATTCTCAAAACTTTCCTGATGCTTACAATGGAGTTCAAACAATGCTGCAAGGTTTTCAAAAACAACTCAACGTTGAGAATATCAAGATTGAATTTAAAAATGAAGAGACCCGACTGAAAGACCTTGAGAAAGATCTGTCCCGTTTAGAAAAATTGAATGAGAAGTATCAGAAGGAAATTGAAGATTGGAAAGCTAAGATCTCTGAGAATGAGGGATTGATTGATGTCAACATTAAAGAACAGTCTGAAATGCAAAAAAGCATTGAGGATCAGAAGAAGACTCTCCGGATGGTTGAAGTGAAACTTGCCAGGGCGGAAACATCATAGTTGGAGGAGTCAAAATTTACCACTCAGAGGGTCTGAGTCGTAACTGTTGAGGAGCAACAGAACCAATGGGGGTGTGAACGGCTGATTATCAAATAGGGGAAACTCCATTAGAAGAAAATCAGGACAAGTGGAGCATTTCAACTGCCTCGAAGATTTTTTTCCACAATTTATTGCATTGCCCTATGAAGTCTATCATAGCTGATTCCCGAAAATAAATTATCCGGCTGGTGTCGTGCGTCAACGCAATATCGACCAAACCTGAAGCGCCGGATATTAGAAGATTGGGATCTTTTTTTCAGAATATATTGGTAATGCAGGATCACTATTTTTATCCACAAGATATCCACATCCTGCCAGGACTCTACTAACACTCCGCATAGGATCTCATGCCAGATTGTCTCTTGGTCATTCACTTTATATTGTAATTTTACATCATACGAGTAAAGTCCGCAATCAGAAACAATGGCAGAACGGGATCAATCATTTAAAACTGTGGGCTCACAGACTTTGAAAACAATAAAAGGGGATACAGATCTTACCAGTCTTCAGTATGGCCGCATCCAACCGCAGGCTATTCCATTGGAAGAAGCCGTTTTAGGTGCAATTTTGATTGACAAGAATGCCTTACCAACTGTTTTAGATATTTTACAACCTGCCAGCTTTTATGTTGAAGGCCATCAACATATCTATGAGTCCATGCTCAAATTGTTTGAAAAGACACATCCAATAGATATCTTAACTGTTCATGAAGAGTTAAAGTCTGCCGGACATCTTGATAAAGTAGGTGGCGCGAATTATTTGGTCGAATTGTCCAATCGGGTAGGCTCAGCTGCCAACATTGAATATCATGCACGGATCATCTCCCAAAAATTTATCCAAAGAGAATTGATCCGGGCGAGTACTACAATTATTAAAGACTCCTTTGACGATACAAAGGATGTTTTTGAACTTCTGGATGATGCAGAACGCAATCTTTTTGAAATTACCCAACGGAACCTGAACCGGGGCTTTGAAGCCATTGGATCATTAGCCATCAAAGCCCAAAAACAATTGGAAGAACTTTCACAAAAATCGGAAGGGCTAACCGGTGTACCATCAGGTTTTACCGAATTAGACCGGCTGACTTCAGGCTGGCAGGCTTCTGACCTGATCATAGTAGCTGCCCGACCAGGTATGGGTAAAACGGCCTATACCCTTTCTCTAGCTAAAAATGCGGCGATGGATTATGGTCGGCCAGTAGCTCTTTTCTCACTGGAGATGTCCAGTCTGCAGCTGGTACAGCGATTGATCTCGATGGAAGCAGAGATATCTTCACGTAAATTGAGAAACGGGCAATTGGAGGCCCATGAATGGCAACAATTACATACTGCTGTTGAAAAATTGTCTACTGTTCCTATTTATATTGATGATACTCCGGCGATAAACAGTTTTGAATTAAGAGCTAAATGTCGCCGGTTAAAAATGCAGCACGATATTCAATTAGTTATTATCGACTATCTGCAATTGATGTCAGGTAGTGTTGATAACAAAAAGGGTGGTACCCGTGAGCAGGAAATCAGCTCCATTTCAAGAGCCCTGAAAGGAATGGCAAAGGAACTGGGGATCCCAGTGATCGCGCTTTCGCAGTTGAGCAGAGCAGTAGAAACCCGGGGAGGAGAAAAAAGACCCATGCTTTCTGACCTTCGGGAGTCTGGAGCAATCGAACAGGATGCAGATATTGTCTCGTTTATCTATAGGCCGGAGTACTACGATATTACGGAGAGCGAAGGTGTTTCTCTAAAAGGAGTGGCGGAGATTATTATTGCCAAACACCGTAATGGTGCACTTGAGACCGTGCGATTAAAATTTATCGATCAATTTGCAAAGTTTACCAATCTGGATGAGTTTGATTTCAGCAGCCTTAA
>JBGTCB010000023.1:0-3497 GCA_041748995.1 Saprospiraceae bacterium
AAGTTTACCATTATTTAACGTTTGGTGACTCTATTATTACCATTCTGAGCAATGTGGGTTAAGATGTTATCAGAAAGCAAATGAGTGGAACATGGTCAAGAAAGTAATTGCCGCTGCAGCTTGATGCAATTTGTCATACACACTGAGCTTGATCTTCTCTAAAAATTTCATTGTCTATATTTATATTAAGAAACACTCCGTCAATCTCGTTCTGGTATTTTATTAACGGACTCAGAGTTACCAATTCTCCCTATTCCGCTCCCAATCAGGATAAAGGACGAAGAATCACTATTCTGCGTTTTCCATGAGAAGCTTGTTTAAAAAATTAAATAATTTCTCAATCAAACCTACTAAAAACATCCAAACTGTTTCTTTTAATATTGGCAGCTTAAAACTCTACTCCGAAGCCCCTACTGCGACGACCACACATCTCATGATTCAATATAGAAGAATCACCACAAAGTATTTTTTGGAGTGTTCGGGTTCAACCCTCATACTGACAGATCTCTATTACAACCTTGAGAGTAGTATTGATATACTATTTTCTTCTTGTAGCTTCGAACCCAGCCTGACACAGCAAAAAACAAGCGATTTCCTTATCTTACCAATACTTAAGGGCACCTCTATTACCCCGTCATGGTAAAAACGATTTTCTTCGAAAATTTATTTAATAATATACTGCGCCATACTTCGTTGATCGTTAGTCAGATAGCTACGACTATCTTCCTTCCTCCAGCCTTGTCTGGCTTGCATTTTACTAAATTTTTACTCATTCAGAGATAAATAGAGGTGCCCTTAAATCAAATCAAAATTACTACCCGGTGCGAATAGGTTGTTTTCTTATAATTTTTAGCTTAACACTAATTGACCTCCACAGTCAGTTATTAACAACTTTTGATACCCTCACAGCCAATCTTAGCTACCGTAATGTCGGTCCGACCAGAGGAGGAAGGGTAACCGCTGTAGCCGGTCATGTATCACACCCATCCACCTACTATATGGGCAGCACCGGAGGGGGAGTCTGGAAAACCACCAACCAGGGTCATTCATGGCAGAATATCTCCGATGGATATTTTAATACCGGATCGATCGGAGCTATTGGCATTGCTCCTTCCAATCCTGCTATAATCTATGTTGGTACCGGATCGGACGGTATCCGTAGCAATGTCATCATTGGCAAGGGGGTCTATAAATCGCAGGATGCGGGTAAAACCTGGGAACATACCGGGCTTCCCGAAACCGGGCAGATTGGTGCCGTTCTGGTGCATCCGGAAGACCCGCAAATCGTCCTGGCTGCAACTTTAGGCAATCCATTTATCGCAAATCCGAAAAGGGGAATTTTCCGGTCGGAAGACGGGGGTCATACCTGGACCCAAACCCTTTACATATCAGACAGTACCGGAGCCATTGATCTTGAATTTGCTCCCGATAATCCCCTGACCATCTATGCCAGCACATGGCAGGCCCAACGAAAACCCTGGACAATCATTAGCGGAGGATACGAAGGTGGTATCTATAAGTCGATTGATGGAGGTCTCCAGTGGAAGAAGTTGAGTCAGGGACTACCTAATGGCCTGGTTGGAAAAATCGATCTCGCCGTAAGCAAACAGGATCCCAACCGGCTCTGGGCATTGGTGGAGGCCCCGGAAGGCGAAGGTGGTGTGTATCGCTCCGACGACCAGGGGGAGTCCTTCAGCCTGGTAAGCATCAAAAAGGAATTACTGGATCGTCCATTTTACTACTGTAATATTGATGCCAATCCTCAAAATGCCAATAGCATCTATGTGAGTGCAACCCATTTCTGGCATTCGATTGATGGAGGGAAAAAATGGCAACGGATGCAAACTCCTCATGTTGACAATCACGATATGTGGATGAACCCGCTTGATAGCAATTTGTTCATCCAGTCAAATGACGGCGGAGCAAATGTCACCACTGATGGAGGGAAGACCTGGTCCTCCATAGATAACCAACCTACTGCAGAGTTATATCAGGTGGCCGTCGACGATCAATTTCCCTACTGGCTTTATGCCGGACAACAGGATAATACCACGATCGCCATTCCGTCTTTGCCTCCTTTCTCCACACCCGGTGGCCCCCGGTCGTACTGGATGGACGTTGGCGGTTGCGAAACCGGTCCGGTGATCCCCAAACCGGGGAACCCAAACATCGTCTATACTAGCTGTAAAGGCAGGTTTGGTGTTTTTAATAAAAGAACCGGTCAGGAGAAGCGATATTATGTAGGAGCCGGCAATATCTATGGTCATAATCCAAAAGACCTGGAGTTTCGTTTTCAGCGGGTAGCACCCATACATGTTTCTGCTCATAATGTGGATGTGATCTATCATGGCTCACAGTACCTGCACAAAACCACCGACGAAGGGAAGAACTGGCAAATCATCTCTCCCGACCTGACGGCATTTGTTGCAGAGACCCAGGTGATTTCCGGTGGGCCCATTACCCGTGATATCACCGGAGAGGAATATTTCAGCACCATCTATGTCATCGAAGAATCGCCGGTCAGACAAGGGGTCATTTGGGTGGGAGCCAATGATGGACCGGTTCATGTGACCAGGGATGGAGGTCAAACCTGGAAAAATGTCACTCCTCAGGGATTACCACCGCAGGGCCGGGTGCAAACAATCGAACCCAGTTCGGTGAATGCTGCCAAAGCCTATATTGCCGTCTACCGCTATTTGTTGGGAGACTTTCACCCCTACATTTATAAGACGGAAGATTTTGGTGAAACCTGGCAACTGCTGACCAACGGTCAGAATGGCATTCCGGCTGATTACCCAACCCGGGTGATACGGGAAGACACTAAAAAGCAAGGGCTATTGTACGCAGGTACGGAATTTGGGATGTTTATTTCCGCGGATGATGGCAAGAACTGGTTTTCCTTTCAAAAGAATTTACCGGTCACCCCGGTCACGGATATTCGTCTGAAAAACGATGATCTGGTGTTGTCGACCATGGGCAGATCACTCTGGATCATGGATGATATCAGCATTTTGCGACAACGAGATGATTGGAATTCCAATAAAACAGTCATTTATCAGCCGAGGCCAGCATATCGTATGCGTTTCCCGGGTACCGGCGAGGGCGAGATTCCAAACTTTCCGTCGCCGGGTATGGACATACGTTACCACCTGCATGAAAATACCGAAACATTGCACTTGAAAATTTTTGATCAGAACGAAGATCTAATCAGAAGTTTTACCCTGGATCCAGTCTCTGAAAAGGAAAAAGAGGAGACCGATATGCAAACCGGTTTCAGCAATGAATATAAATCCGATAAATTATCGGGTGAGCAAGGAGC
The DNA here is from genome assembly GCA_041748995.1 of Saprospiraceae bacterium. GTDB lineage: Bacteria > Bacteroidota > Bacteroidia > Chitinophagales > Saprospiraceae > JABDMH01. Next base: position 3,320 of record JBGTCB010000023.1, read on the forward strand.
CCATACCATGCGCTGGGATCTGAGACATGATGCTAGAAAATCAGGAAATGATCAGGCCAGAAGGGGACCGATGGTATCACCCGGTGCATACCGTCTCGATTTGGTCATTGGTCTTAAAACGCATTCAACCCATATGCAGGTATTGATGGATCCCAGGGTGCTGGCTTCCGGGATATCG
>JBGTCB010000024.1:0-2912 GCA_041748995.1 Saprospiraceae bacterium
GGAAAATCACAGCCGTTCTCGTCGTTTCTGACTTGTTGATCCTCAGTCAGTTACAACCCGGTATCTTCCTTCGTCTCGCCGCGCCAGAAATCGACGATTTACGACTGCAGCATCAACCTGAGTATTTCAACAGCCTCCTAGTGCTGCACTAAGGACGGCTTGATTGTCGTATGGCAGTTCGTTTCTGAATGTCAATCCTTCGTATGTTGAAGACTCTGCTGAACTCTGCCAATCCAGATGGATCTTAGACCAAAAATTGATAAATTTACGTTTGAATCGGAAGACGAGCCAATGAGTAAATTACCAAATGCACCCCTGATTGAAGTTATATTCGAACTGCGTTGGAATGTTGCCGGAAAATCAGAGTTGCAGAAGTACGAGTACTTAATCGGAGATCTTTACTCCTCAATCAAGGATCAATATCCCGTGAGAGAACCTTTGACACCAGCTGGTCTTCCTACGGGTATAATGGTCAATAATCCTGCTCATAGGTTCAGAACTGGAAGGAGCGGCTACCCTCTTGTGCAAGTGGGACCTGGAGTATTGACTTTGAATACTACTGATGACAATTACTTCTGGGAGCAGTTCTATAAATGGGCCGAGTCTCTAATCGGCACCTTTCTGCAGGTATATCCGGTAGATAATGAATTCTTTAAGCCAAATCTCTTGTATTTGGATTTTTTTGAATTTGACTTCTCTATCGGAAACGTCTTACAGTATATTAATGATAATTTCAATCTGGAAATAAAGCAGGGGTTTCTTCAGAACCCGGGATATCCATTTCATTTAGATCAAGGTTTCTTTTATGAAACTTCTTTGGGCCACCTCACGGTTACACTTAAGAAAGGGCAGAATTCAGAGAAGAAGAATGGGATTGTCATGCAGAGTTCACTCCAAAGTCAAAATGAGCTAAACAAAATGGAGGATATCTTGGGTTGGTTAGATGAAGCTCATAGGTTTTCAAGTAACTTGTTCAAAGAAATAACGAAAGGTAAATTGTACGAAAGTTTTCAATAATGATACCATTACAGATAGATATTAACCCTAATTTCGCTGTGTCAACAACTGTTTTAAGGGACAAGATTGAATATCGCGTCCCTGCATATAGCTCCGAATTCGATGTAGATCTAGTACGTTTCGATCTTTTAGATTTAAAGTGTGTTGATGCTGTCCCAAATTTTCATCTATTTAACTCATATTTGGATGAAAATTCAAGTGAGATCATGGATCTTGATGGAGATTTTGACGTGATCTCAAAATTCAAATTTAAGAAATCGATAGCCTTCAAAGCAAAGATTAAGCGAACTTCATTTCAACCAACGATAATCTTGGAATAATGGCATACCCTTGGTTTGCCGAGTTAAAACAAGGACAAGTTAATGACCTTCAACAAGGTGACCTTATTCCAAATTGCCCAATAATCATCCCTCCTCCATCAATTAGCGATGGGGAAATTGAACTTGAGTTAAAGGAAATCGATTCTTTAATCTTATCTCAATCATGTGACCTTGTAAATGGAAAAATTGAAATTGTTTTAGTATGTCCATATTATAAATTGGATCTATTTCTTGAGAATTTACCCCAACAACAGCAAGGTCGAAAGGCAAAGCAAAAGATAATCGAAAATTTACGAAAGGGGCATTTACCGGGCTACCACCTGTTGAACAGAGACCTTAATCTAAACCTCGTTGAAGATTATCAAGTAGTGGATTTTAGAAATGTTTATGGAATTCAATTCTCAAGTTTGTTTGAATTGGCAGAAAAACTGACTCCGAGAGTTCGGTTACTACCTCCATATCGTGAGCATTTATCTCAAGCATTTGCAAGATATTTTATGCGTGTAGGATTACCCCAAGATATTACTATTGAAGGCTACTGAGGGAATATCTATCAGATTGTGAAAGCAACGCCTTTAACGGTACATGACCTCATAGTCAAAAGAAATCTTACGATGATTCTTCATTAAGCAAATGATGGTGTCTTCCAAGGAATTTAATAATAAGAAATGGCCACGATACATGTAATAGAAGTTCGATGTTCAACACGGCGAATATATCCGCCTTTCTCAAAGTTTCACATTTTTAATGTACCACCTCTATCTCAACATAGCTAAGCCAGTTTTGCGGTATGGTGAGAATTTGTTTGCCCTTTTCCAGTTCTTTTCTCAAAGCACCATAAGGAATTTTTTGAACGTCTGTTTTGTGATCAATTGCCAGGGCAGCTGCAGTGCCGGCACTTTGGCCCAGAATCATAAAAGTAGGCAGGATGCGAATCGCCCCGTAAGCAACATAGCTGCTGGACAAACAGGTGGGAGTGAGCAGATTGGTGCATTCATCCACATTTGGTATCAGAGCTTTCCAGGAAATCAGAAAAGGTTTCCAATCATCCCCTCCAAAGACAAATCCTTCATTGTAGGCGGATCCGTCTTTGACAATTCTGCGGGCGTGGTGGGTATCAGGTGGCCACCAGGCAATCGCTACCGGGTCTTCAGTGGTTTCCGGTAGATCCCGGCTTGTATGGTGTTGAGTAATAACATAGTCCGAAACCATCCTTCGCGCACTGCGGATGTACAGCCGTCGAGGCCAACCATCATTGTCAGTAAATTCATCTTCACTAAGGCCCCAATCTTTCCATTGATCACGTGTTTGTTGATCGACAGCCGGGTCGTTCTGTAAAAACCAGATCAGGCCCTGAGTAAAGTCACGATGATATTGCACCAGGCTATCCTGCACCTGGTAATTTCCTTCCGGATATTGCCAATTTTCTCCATAAAGGTTGGCGGAAAGATCATGCCAGCTACCCAGATCGGTCTTGCCATTTTCCCGGTTTTCGGCAGGCGAAAATAATCCGCCTCCCGCCTGGAGATAGCGACGGTAAATCTCGTAAGTCTGAGGATTATAATTCCTGGGTTG
>JBGTCB010000025.1:0-3833 GCA_041748995.1 Saprospiraceae bacterium
TTCAACAATTCGTGTCACGCAGAGTCGCAAAGGCGCAAAGTGCATATCAATTCCATGCGATGAAAAGAGCACAATTCAACTGCAGCAGTACCCCTAAATCCCCTAAGAGGGCCTAAGAGGGGACTATCTAAGTGCTCCAGAGAAAACCACATGCAGGGAAAAGAAATCTGTTGGTTTGAGAACCACAACACCATAAAACCCAAATACCATAACACCATTAAATACCTATGGCTCCAGGATCTCAGAGTCGATCGTTGGCTCATTCTCTCAACTGTTTCTTGGGTTCACTTCTTTGCACTGGGCATTTGATGTGTAGTGGAGCTCCCGGATCCAAATTCGTCTACTCTTTTCTCTGGAAGGAACAATTAAATGAAACAATTCAACACCCTTTCCACCCCCTGCCCCCTCAAGGGGTACAACTTACCAATCAAGTGGTGACTTATCCCTTCGGGGAAAAACCCATAATACCATAACACCACAAAACCAAAACACCAAAACACCAATCAATGCGATGAAATAATTGAGGACTTATCCTGGTTTCTTCGGAAAAACCACAGTACCATATTACCTCAGCACCAACATTCAACGCGATGTACGAATAAAATTATCGTCTACTTTTTTCTTCGGAAGAAACAATTAAACAATTAAACAATTACAATTCAACAGTTAAACATCTAATTACTGCTTTCCCCAATAATCCGGTCATAAACCTGACGGGCAAAATCGTATCCTTCCTGTGCTGCATCCATTTCCTCCGGTTTAAACCGGCCATTTTTTTGTTCCCAGCATTGGTCTACGGATGCCCGGCACCATTCGCCACTTTCCTTCACCCGAATGGGTTTGTTTTCCACTTCTATAAATATTGGATTGGTGTGTGCGGAGTACTTTATCCGAACTGCGAGCCAGGCAGATTTATCGATTTCGTTTGAAAAAGACAAGTCATTCCATGCACCATCGGCGGTAATGCTTCGCTCTCCAACCGGTACTCCGTTTTTAAGCAATTCGACTATCACTTGCCGTGAAGTTCCCGTCCGGCCTCGTTCAATTTGCCAATACGGCGATTGATAGGGATTAAGGGATGCGATCACCCGGCCAGCTTCATCTTGCTCTTGCTCCAGATATGCAGCTGCCCTGACTTTGATTTGTACGGTGGAAGGAGATTCCAGTTTCAGGAGACTTTCACTATCTCCCAATTTCAGATCATCTACAAAAAAATCAATAAGATGTGCATGACCCTCAGAGACGTAGCTTCTGCCCTCAACCAGAGCCTTCATATAATCATCAAAATCCAACCCCTCATTTAATTCAGCATAAATTCGGGCCCGGCCCACTCTTTCATCGGAAATACAGGGAAAATCCGTTTCCCCACTAATCCGGGTTTTAAACCCACAATTTAAAATATGATACCACATATTTAATTCAGCTGGTAAGGGAGTATCACCAGCAGAATAAAAATCAACTACATCATGAGTTACCGTCACTATAAATTCATTGGCTCCAATGCCATCCATTTTCGGTAGGATGTAATTAGGTAAATCGGGAGTGGGCTTGACCGGAGCCAGTCCCCAGCCGGAATGCGCATAGCCGGTAATACCTCCCTGCTCTTTAGCCCATTTCAACACAGGCAAGGTCCAACCCGGCCACTCTTCGACCACAGATGTATTGGGGTAATCGTCTTCTGTTAAATTCAATAGCACAATATGACCAGCATGAGAAGAAGGGAAACCAGATACCTCGACATCATAGCGCATTATGTTGTCACTGTTAGACAGTTCATAATTTTCTCCGGTAAAAAACTGTTTCTGAAAGTACCAGCTTGGACCCCAGGTGAGATTATTTCCCATATTTAAATCTTCACCTAAAACCTGACGCCACATATGCTCCGGAAGCACTCCTTCTTCCGGGCTCTCGTAATGGGAACATCCGGCAGCGTGAATATGATGATCGGCACTATACCAACCCAGCCCGGCCATATGAATCCATCGTTCCAGTTTAAAATCGAGTTCGACTGAGTCAAGGCCGGAAGGAATATTAATTTTACCATACTGCTGTACGTATTCCGGCCCCCTTCCATACTGGACAAAATAATCTCCGGGAGGAAGAAAAATATGTTCCCGATCGAAACGGTACACCTGAGGTTGAAAGAAAAAATCCGGAAACTCGTCTTTTCCAGCCAAACGTCGTGAGGGCAAGGGAAAAACACCGGTTAATTGTTTTTCCGGAGGAAGTGAATATTCGACCTGATCACCTAAGCTCTCCTGCCAGTGTTGTCTGCTCGCCATAGCGATCCGGTAATTATTGCTTTGAGAACCTCTTTCTCCTGATCCGAAACGCTCCTTGCCATCTGTAATTATAAAAGATGCCATCGCTGGTTTTCCATCAACGTCTTTTATACTAAAGATTACCTTCACCGCAGGCAGCACATCAAATAAAATACCAACCGTATTGCGAAAGCCAATGTCCTGAGTACCTTGCCCCACATTAAATCCAAGCTTGATCTCTCTTTGGCCCACCTGTCTGGTATAGATTTGAAGTATAAAATATTCAAGGTCCAATCCTGACAAATTCTTTTTCAGTGGCCGGCCCTGATAAATTGCCATTTCAACAAATTGATTGTCAATTTCACCGGGACTAATGGCATTCTCCGGTTTCATCCGGTGAGCCGATGTTGAACGATGTAAAACCGGCTTCGCATTGCTACTTTCCGGCACCAGTTCGGCAGTAATATTGGCTTCATTATGCACCTTGATTAGAAACGAAGTCCATCCATCCTGCATGAGTATTGCATTTGCAGAACCCTGTTGGACTTTAACCCTTGATTCAGGATTAATCTCCACAAAGGCCAGGCAAAAAGGATCCAGTAGTTTCTGTATTTCCCGTGTGGTTTCTTCATCATATTTTCGGCTTTGCAGTTCTTTGATCCGGGTCGAAATATCCAATGGTAATGGATTTCCTACAAAAGTCATGGCTTCATCAATCCGTACTGCCTGAGCCATCAGTGGCTGGGCTTCCAGAGAGGTTATGACCGGCAATTGACCATCAACCTGATGGTGGTGATGGTGATCATGCTGTGCATAGATCCCGACATAAAACAAAAGGGCAAAGCATAAAGTAGAAAGACGATCCATAGCGCAGTGGTTTGAAAACAAGTTTTGTGAAAATATCGAAAAATCATGGGATGTACAATAGTCAATACTTTCTTAGATCGTTAAGTAAAAAGCCGTCATAATGTTTGACATCCATTTATTCATCATGTTCCACGGTAATAGTTCTACATTGTGCATTCCCTGAGACGGTACTTCGGGCTTCATAATATTTTCCTTAAAATGTCATCCCTCTATGGCAAAATCATCTGCAGGCATAATAATTTATCGAAAATCAGGTGGAAAGATAGAAATACTTCTTGGGCATATGGGTGGACCCTTCTGGTCAAAGAGAGATGAAAATGCCTGGACCATCCCTAAAGGCGAATTTGAGCCGGATCAGGAAAGTCCGGTCGACGCTGCAAGGAGGGAATTTAAGGAAGAAACTGGTTTGGATATCAACGAACCCATGATCGCTTTACTTCCATTTTTAAAAAACAATAAAAGACATTATTTCTTCATGGTCGAAATGGATCCGGATCCAGATAGTTTACGCAGTAATACATTTCAATTGGAATGGCCACCCAAATCAGGTAAAATGGCTATGTTTCCAGAACTGGATCGTTTTGCCTGGTTTGACCTCGCATTAGCCAACCAAAAAATAGTGAAGGGGCAGCTGCCGGCACTAGAGCAATTTTTAAAGATTATGGAAGCAAAGACCAGTCACTGAAGCATTTGAACCTGAATCAG
>JBGTCB010000026.1:0-3313 GCA_041748995.1 Saprospiraceae bacterium
ATAATGCGTGGTCAGGTGAAGGATTTCTTTTTGATTTTCAATATACTCCCTTTGGTGAACCAAATTACCTTGATTTTGATGGTGTCGATGACTACGTAGAGGTTGTTGATGATATTTCGCTGGATATTTCAGGTGATATCACAATTGAAGCATGGATTAAACCAGATGTGACTGGTCCGGAAAAGACTATATTAATAAAGGGTACATCAAATCAATGCGTGAATTATGGTTTGTTCTTAAAAGATGGAAATTTAGCATATGTGTCTGGAGGGTTTTGTGGCTGGCAGGGCCGTGGCGCCAACTCTGTAATAACGCCTGGAGTATGGCAACATGTTGCCGCAGTAGGTACGGGAAATACGTTGAAATTATATGTGGATGGTCTATTGAAAGATCAGATTATTCTGACAAATACCATCGGACCGGTTAACAATCAATCCCTTTGGATCGGGACGTCGTCCGCTGTATTTTCTAATTATATTGATGCTGGAATTGATGAAGTCCGTATATGGAGTATTGCATTATCTCATTCTGAATTGTTAAAGAATATGAATAGTGAAATCCCTCCTTCAACCGAGGGGTTGATTGCGTATTACCAATTCAATCAAGGACGTGCAGGTTTGGATAATAATGGCGTTAATTATCTGATTGATGCGACTTCGAACCATAATCATGGCCAGCTTTTAAATTTTTCATTATCTGCAAACCAATCCAATTGGCTAAGAACTGCTCTCCTATCTGGACCTTGTCATAATAACAAAATGGACTTGGGAGAAGAGTGGGTAGATTGTGGCGGGATCTGTGATCCTTGTAGCACTTGCAAAGGATCAAATCTTTTTGTAGTTGGTGAGTTGATTGTGGACAGCACTAACCTACATTCCCATGATAGGATTACGTTAGCGGGGAAGATATCGGGTAGTTTGGAAGCGTTTTTTCAAGCCCAGAATTCAATAACTACAAATAAGAATTTTGAAGTCCAAAGTGCGGCAAATATCGCATTAAATATCAGTTCTTGTGATTCTTTGGGTGAGTTTGTTTTCAACGACAAAAATTTAATATTTAACTCTGGTGCAGAAGTAAGTCCAGCATTATCTGGATGGTCTTCAATCAGTGGTGATTGGGCACAAAGATGTGGCGATTCCGGTACTATTGAAGGAAATTGCTATTTTACTTCTGAGTTGCCTGTTGGGCTTTCAGTAATATACCAGGACGTTGACATATCATACGTAAAAAGTGAGGTTGATGCCGGGAAAGGTCATTTCATATTTTCTGCAAATATTCAAATTGATCAAGGGAATACAGATAGTACCAGAATAGAACTAGAATTCTATGACAGCATGAATAATCTGATTGGAATCATTTCTCCCCAAGCTGATAATAGCTCGAGTACATGGGTGCAAGTATTTCAAAGTTTTTTAGTGCCTGTTCATGCGAGAACCATACGAGTCAAATTGATCAATTCATCACATCTAGACAATGAAAGCCAAGGATTCGTCGATAATATTTATTTGAGTTCTTTTCCTGTCATACCTAATTCAATTGTACCAAAAGAATAGAGGGATTTATAAAGAAGTGTGTAAGTGTAAGTGTAGAAATGATTCGACCAGTAACAGGACGTACGACGCTAACAACCCTATCGGGATCAGTACTCATTTTATTGCTGGTATCGACAGGATCTGTTATGGCCCAGAAACCAGTATGCGGTAACCACAATGATGAGCTGAAAGAGCAACTAAAAGGGTTTACTTATGAAAATCTTCTCCCAAATGCCTCAAGATCATTGGACGATTTGCCGGTATATGAAATCCCGGTTGTCGTTCATATTTTCCATGATAATGATGCACTGGGAAGCCAGTTCAATCCGTCCGATGCAACGATACGGTCCATTATAGATGAGAGCTCCAAAAGATTTAGGCACCAGCATCCGGGAGCGAAGCAATATGCTAATCCATTTTATGGTGTCGATACGCGGATTTCGCTTTGCATGGCCAGGAGAGATCCGTCCGGTCATTTGACTACAGGTATAGTTCGGTACAATAACCCCTCGCTGGGTACAGGAAATGGATTGGATCTGGCCAGTTCCTTTCTTGATTATCTGTGGAATCAGGAGTATTACTGCAATATCATAATTATGCGGGATTTGCAGGATGCCTGTGGCTGGTATATCGGTTATATTGATGCCACCATTTATGATTCGGGCTGCTTTTGGTCAGGCCTGGTGGCGCATGAGATCGGCCACTATTTTAGTTTGCTGCACATTTTTCAATCCGGAAATTGTCTTAATAATGACTGCAATGTTGATGGAGATCAGATTTGCGATACCCCGGCTAAAAGTGTGGCAGGGGGCAATGGTGCAACGGTCTGTGATAGCCCCAACAATACCTGTATGACGGATGAAGATGATCCATCAGTGAATAATCCTTATCGTGCTATCAGTGCCGGCGGAATGGGAGAGCAGCCGGATATGCTGGCTAATTATATGGATTTTACAGGCGGATGCTGGGATAGTTTTACGGAGGGACAAAAAGGCAGAATGCGGGCCAACATCGAACAGAGAAGAACCCGGATGGTCAACAGTCCGGGGGCCTGCACCGATCATCCTGACCAGGTCCTGGTCACCCAATGTTATGATATTGCGTCTAATGCGAGTAATCAGGCAACAACAACCAGCATTCATTTTGAGAATGATGTTATTCCGGCCAGTATTTCCACTTCTATCGAGTTATCAATTTATGTCTATGGCTATATACCATTTTCCAGTTCAACCTTTGCAGTAAGAGACGAAAATGGAGTCCTCCTGGGCGAAACCAACGATAATAATAGTGGATATACCTGCTTTTCATCACCTGATTTTTCTATTGATATAACAGCAGGTATCTATAATGACTGGATGACTGACGGGTCCATTGATTTTGTATTAGACCCTACATCAACATTTTATCCATTTGGTTGTGTAAGAGCGGAGATATGTATTCAATTTAAGATAAATGACCAGGACTGCACCGGTGATTATTTTGATGGCAGTGCATTGACCGGTCCTTTAAGTGAGAATCAGGTTTATTTATCCAATTCACGTATTGAGTCTGCACAAATGATTCAAGGCACTGGAAATAATGTCGAATACCAATCTTCAGTTGGAATCGAGTTATTCCCCAATTTTACTATAACCAACGGCAATGTCTTCCAGGCGTCTATTGGTGGTTGTAATGAATAGTCCCTTGTAGTTGACATTGCCATGGTATTGAATATTTTGTCCCATCAGCAGGAGGCTTGTAACTTATGCATCGATACCTAATTGATCTAATAAGTTGACACG
>JBGTCB010000027.1:0-2253 GCA_041748995.1 Saprospiraceae bacterium
GCCTGACACATAATCGTTTGTTTTAAATTGATAGTACGAAATAAGTCAGCCACTGTGCAATGAACTTGCACGGTAAAAAATAAAATATATTTTTCTCGGGAATGCCCAATAATGAGAAGGTTTTCAACTCCGGTGGCAATTATCACAATTCGAAAATGCAAGCTATGATAGATTCACAAACTGGGGGGTTGAGAATTCTGACGAAACTGGACTTCTGTACTTCAGGATAGTGTAGTATTTAGAATCCAAAGACCTGGAAAGCCAATAATGTGCCCACAAATTTGAGGGTACTTACCGAAAAGACAAAGGCAAAAGCATTACGGGATCGCGGCTGGTAGTTGATCAAATGGTGAAAAACGGTACCGATCAGGCTGGATCCGAGAACTGCAAAAAACACGATTGTGCTAAGCTTTTGCATTAAGGATAAATGCATCGATTCAAAAAAACCATGTTGGGTAAACAGAAAAACTGCATACGTGCCCAGCAAGATAAACAAGACCGTTGTAGCTAAAGCATAGTGCTTCAGAATATTCAGGTTGATCATATGACTTATTCTACTCACTGTTCTATGTTTCAATGCGTGATATAAACTGGCTTTGTAAGATCCATATTGTTTTGACAGGGCGCTTTATTTGATGGATAACAGAAAAACCTTCAAACCGCCTGAATTCTGCAATACGGATGTCTTTTCAATTTCTTTTACAAGAGGTTAATTCGGTGAGTTTTCCATAAATTCACCGCAATTCTTGCTTCTCTCCAGGTAATTCTGGTTCAGCTCCGGGATTATTCTGAAAACCGTTCTCTATGCAAAAGATCATATTTAGTTTATTTTTTGGATTACTTTCATTTCAGGAGATTCCAGCCCAGGTGAAGGCACTGGTAGGTGGTACCCTGATTGATGGTTTTGGTGGAATACCGATTCAGAATAGTGTGATCATTATTGAGGGAGAGCGTATCCGGGAGATTGGTCAGGTAGGTCGGTTGGAGATTCCGAATGATGCTGATGTCATTTCTACTGAAGGCATGAGTATCTTGCCTGGTCTTTGGGATATGCATGTGCATCTGATGATTAACGGTCACAGCGATTATACTCACTGGGATAGAAAGTATCCTCATCTTTTTAAGGATGTTATTATGCCATCATCGGCCCATCAACTATTGATGGCAGGAGTGACCAGCGCCCGTGATCTGGGAGGGCCTCTTGATGGTAGTATTTCGGTGCGGGACGCTATCAATGCAGGCAAAATTCCGGGACCAACCCTTTATGTTTCCGGACCTTTGATTCAGCACGAACCTTATCCTGGAACTGAGCTATTTCGATGGGGCGTGAATGGGGTGGATGATGCCATAGCCAAAGTCAAACAATTAGCTGATGCAGGAGTGGATTGCATTAAACTCATCGATCAGGATCAGATGGAGATGGAGGAGGTTCAGGCAGTGGTAGACGAAGCTCATCGCAATAACCTCACTGTAGTAGGTCATGCTCACAGGCCGGAAGAAATTCGCAGAGGCTTAATGGCTGGAGTGGACTGTTTCGAGCATACCGGACTTTCTTCTGCCCCGGAATATCCGGATGATGTGATGCAAATGATTAAAGAACGTACCGCTCAAATGAATCTGGGGCCACTGTTTTGGTGCCCCACTGTAGAGGGATTGTATAATTATGAATATGTACGGGATAATCCCGAACAACTGGATAACGATTCATGGCATCTGGGATTGCCTGATTCAATAATTCAGGATATCAAACAATCGATCCGTTTTCCCGGCCGGCTGCCCTATTTTCAGATTACCCCTGCCCGTAGACCAACTCTCCAAAGGAAATTTAGTCAGCTGAAGGAAGCCGGTCTTGTTCTGATTATTGGAACAGACAGTGGTATACCGATGAAATTTCATAGTCAAAGCACCTGGCACGAACTTGATGTTTGGGTGAATGAGTTTGGAGTGGACCCTATGTATACGATCAAAGCTGCAACCTACTGGCCTTCGGTTCTTATGGGTGTTGATGATGAAGTTGGCACCATCAGCGAAGGAAAATATGCAGATATCATTGCTGTAAAGGGAGATGTTTTGAGGTACATCGATCTGTTACAAGATGTTGATATGGTGATCAAACATGGTACACGATATAAGTAGGTATAATTTTTTGTGAAAAAGGCACTTAAAATTAGTGACATCCCGTTTGTTCCTAAAACATAATGGGGGGCAGTTAACTCCATTTTATTATTTTTTCAGGCTGCTATAGAAAAGTAA
>JBGTCB010000028.1:0-5566 GCA_041748995.1 Saprospiraceae bacterium
CGGGCTTACGGATAGTTTCATCATGAGCGTGAATTTACATAATGGAAAATTCACTTCTGATCAGCATTTCCTAATGATAAAGGAGGGGGTAGGACATGGTTATTTTCAGCTTCCATTTGAGTCGATTCCGGGTACCTATTATTTTCAGGCTGACGTATTCTCAGCAAATGCGGAGCCCATTAATATAATGACGTCGGCACTAACTATTCTTGCCGATGATCCCATTGCAGATCAGAGTTATTCCATGGCGACTGAATCTTCAACGGGGATTTTCGATAATTCCGGAATTCTTATTGAGATAAATCCAGTTGCTGAAACCAGGCAGGAAATAGATTGTCGAATACGGATTTCTGACGGGAAGGCCGGAGACTTTATTTCAATTTCCGTCAGAGATAAAAAGCTATATAATTCGGGTAATACCTTAAGATACCGGGAAAAGATCAACCTGAAATTGCCGTTGTTGAGTTATTTACCGATTGTCGGAAAACGTACGATCACCAATCAGCGGCCTAATCCCAAAGCATTTCTCTTTGTTGCCGAACCTGAAGAACTACAATTCAGATTTAATCGGGTAAATGATGATCAGCGGTTCTTCATAAGAATGACCCCATTTTATGGTAAAAAACCGTTGTATTTTATTGATAATGGAGGCAACGATATAGAGATATCCCTTTCTCCTTTAACTCCTTTGCAATCACCTGATATTAATCTGATTTCTGATCCGGATCTAAAATATGGAATTGAAACCAATGTGGCTAGAAAGAAAGTTTATGAGCTTTTCTCACATGTAGAGGAAACTCTTTTATTGGATTCGCTCCCAGCGCTTTCCAACCATGTACAGCCTGATTATGATATAGACGTGCAGGATTATTCGATCCGGGGCACACTGGATGATCTCCTTAAAGAAATCATTACACCTTTTAAATTCAGAAAGGAAAGTGATGATACATATCGCGTCAAGGTGCTTTATGAAGTTCTGGATCTGAAGTATTTCTATGATTCGGATCCCTTATTTTTTGTCAATGGAATGGCAACCCGGGACTTCACATTTATTGCAAATTTGCCGATCCAGGATATAAAGCGGTTCCAAATTTATGCCGGATTGCGGACGATACGGGATTTGAAACTGGTCGATATTGGTGGCGTTGGGGTGATTGAGATGGTTGATCCTTTATTTTCACTCTCTGCTGACCAAATACTACCTTCAGTCGAGATGCATGGTCTGCAGATCCCTTTACGGTATCCGGTTCAGGCAAACATGAAAAGTAAGATTCCCCAATTAAAATCCTTGTTATACTGGATGCCATGCGGACAATTGGATAATCAGGGAGAATATATTTTTTCCATACCGGCTTCGGATGATGTTTCGACTTTTGAGATCGAAGTGTTACATAGTGATCGAAAACTTGTGGGCAGAAAAGAATTTGATATCCGGTATTCTTCTTCCCAAAATTAGGTGAGCCATTGATCAAACCAGGCAAATGCCTCGGCTTGCATCGCCAGGTCAAATTTATGAGGACCGGGATAAAAACTTGCCCGATATTTATCTGCCGCTCCGGCCTTGTTATATACCTCCGCAAGTATTTGATCGGCCTTCTTCATTTCCGGGAGCGTATATAGTGAGTCCTCTTCATCGTTCAATACCAGAGTAGGAAGAGGAACTCTCAAACCGAGGATTTCAGGAAAGTCAAGATCGTTGGCAATCAGAGGTGTATAAGTCATCCAGGTATGGGTGAACGATTTATTTAATAAAAAATCATCCCAGGTAGACATAAAACCCACGCAGACAGCACATCTAATCCGATCATCCAGACCAGCTGAATAGACCGTACGGAGGCCGCCTCCTGATAGACCGGCACAACCGATACGCTCACTGTCAACATCCTCCCGGGAGGCTAAAATGTCAAGAGCAGCCTGATCTTCATTCAGAAATACAGCCGGCCAGCAGGTGCCTGCACAAAAGAGAGACTTAGCCATTATATGTTCATGGTTGCCTGCCCACTGATTGTATGCCTCTATATTATCAGGATCTTCCGGATCACTGTCGGAAAGTCCTTCCCGGTTATACTCGGGTACGTCGGCCAACAGGACTCTGCGACTACCAAAGGTAAAATTGTCGGGTACCAGTACCACATAACCTCTTTTCGCAATTTCATTAGCCCATGCTTTACCTTCGTAGTAATGGGTCTGATGATCGGTCATGAGAGGATGTTGATCGTCGGAAGTTTTGGTAATTTTCCTTCGACCGAAGTATTTATTCCCTCCATGATCGTGAAAGGCAATAATGCCCGGAAGCTTACCATTTGTATCCACCGGCTTTAGTAAGTAGGCTTTGGTAGGAGGCCCATAGGGTAGCTGCCAGGATAATTCTTCAATTAGTAATCCATCATATTGATAGGACTTCTCCACTGTAACCACCCTATTGAAATCCATAGTGGGTTTGGAGAGACAATCTAGTGTCCTTGCCCTGGCCTGTGCTTTCCAACTGTCGAGGTCCTGGAATTTTTGATTCCTGAATGACAAACCTCGTGGTCCATTGCTGTTTAGTTTGCTGGCCCAGGGGCCGTAACTTCCAATCAGGTTGGGTATTGACATATTCACTTTTTGTTCATTCATTGGGTAGCCAATCAAATGGTTTTCCGGAATGGGAAGAAAAGGGAAACCTGCGGCCATGATAGAAGATGCCCCTAGAAATTTCCGCCGGCTAATCTCTGATTTCATACCGATCAAGATATGAAAATAGAAAGGAAGAAAGTATAGTGGATATAGTTTTTAACGAGTCCGGATATTTTTACCGGTTACTACCCAATCAAAACCAGATTTAATAAGTGAAACCCAACCCTGCAAAAATCGATTACCTTCCTCAATACTCCCAGATATCTGAGCGTTACATTGATCTTCAGAAATGCTCAATCCCAGTGAAACCATTTGATCTCGCCGGATGCCTTCTATCTCGGCTTCCCTGGCAGTAAAGATTTTTACCGACCGGCTAAAACCCCAAAGGTCATCGTTGGTGAGGTTGAAATAATTACGTTCCACTTCGTTGGCACCGGAGTTAAGCCGGTCATTTTTAATGAATACCAAAGAAGGTCCTCCACTCAGGTTGGCCTGAAACAGAGGGTCAAGATCCGGAACCTCACTCACAGCCCGCAAGATGGATATAATGTCATCCTTTGATTGGGCAACGGTGTCGGCGCTGAAGGAAAAAAGCAGGAGGACGGTAATGATCCGATACATCTTAAATGACTTTTAAAAAACATACCGGAACTGTGTCCGGTATGCTGTAATCTCTTAAAATTAGTGATTATGCCCTTTGTGCTCATCCCGATCTGTATTGGCAACGTATTCCATTTTACAAACCGGACAAGTACCTGCTTCCGCACTACCACTTCCCTTACAATGCATGGGGCAAATATAAGCACTCGTGTATTCAGGACCTTGCTTATCTGCTTCTTCCATAGTATCTGTCCTGGTATCCGTGGATGAGGACGTATTCCCACCGCATGATGCCAGGGTTAAAGCTGCAATAAGAAGCAGAAACATGGAAAGTTTTTTAATCAAATTCATTTTAAATGTGGTTTATGTTAGTTGTTGAATGTAAAAGGTCGAAATGTGCTGTTTTATTGTTCAAGTTCCAATAGGTTGACCTGCGTCCTGGTCCGGATTTCGTGTAGAAACCCGAGTAAAGGGACAAGGATCTCTTGTAGGACGAGCGTTTTTATTTTCCATAGATTTCCTTGCGGGAAGCTTTCAGGGTATTCATCAGCAGAGAAGTAACCGTCATGGGTCCGACGCCTCCGGGCACAGGGGTTATATAGCTGCATTTTTCAGCTACAGAATCAAAATCAACATCTCCTACCAGTCGATAACCGCTTTTCCTTCCTGGATCATCGATTCGATTGATCCCGACATCAATAATTACTGCTCCCCTTTTAATCATATCACCGGTCACAAATCCAGGAATGCCGATGGCGGCGATGACTATGTCGGCCCGTCGCAATTCCGCAGAAATATCAGTGGTTCTGCTATGAGTAAGAGTCACTGTGCAGTTGCCGGGATAGGCTTTTCTTGATAGCAGAATACTAATGGGTGTGCCTACGATGTTCGAGCGACCCAGTACAACACAATGTTTACCTTCGGTGGCAATTTGATTTCGTTCGATCATCTGTAGAATGCCAAAGGGTGTGGCTGGAAGATAGCAGCTCATACCCTGAGCCATGCGTCCAAAATTGATTGGATGAAAGCCATCAACATCTTTACGATGATCAATTGCCAGAGTGATTTTGGCTTCATCAATGTGCTTTGGCAGTGGAAGTTGAACAATAAAACCATCAATGTCATCACTGGTATTCAGATCCTTCACGATATCCAAGAGTTCATCTTCCGAAAGACTATCATCTTTTTTGATTAAAGTACTTTCAAACCCACACTGATAGCAAGAGTTTACTTTATTTCGAACATAGGCATGGCTGGCAGGATCATCGCCTACCAGCACAGCAGCAAGATGGGGTACTTTGCCACCCATCTCTTTAATCTTTGCGACTTCCTGCGCTATCTCTGTTTTAATTTGTTCTGCAAGGAGCTTTCCATCAAGAATCTTCATAGTTGCATCTCGTTTGGCTCCAAAAGTAGTTAATTGCCTTTTGATCAGCTCTGGAGTTATCACGAGAACTTTCCGATGGAATACCAACAATGGTACTTTTTAGCGAAATTGCATTCTATCATCGTTAAATCGTAAAACAATCATATTAAGATTTCACTTTCAGACCCCACCGGAGTCCGTTGACTACCTGATAGCTCTGTTGGCAGATCTTCCATTTACTGCTTTTGAAGAAGTCCATGAAGGTATAGTAACTGCTATGCCGGAATCTGATTGGTCTGCTGAAACTCTGCAGCAAATTGAATCCTTGAAAGAACACGTGTTTTTCCTGTATTCATTCGACCGGGAGGAAGAAAAAAATTGGAACGAGATATGGGAGTCGGAATTTCGTGAGGTCATAATAAATGATTTTTGCATCATTCGCGCCCCCTTTCATAAAGCTCCGACCGATTACCTCTACGATATCGTGATTGAGCCACGAATGGCTTTTGGAACCGGCCATCACGAGACAACCCGCCTGATGATTCGCAGCATGCAAATTCTCAACCTGGTAGGGCAGAAGGTCCTTGACTTTGGAACCGGGTCGGGCATTTTAGCGATCCTTGCGGCAAAAATGGGAGCAACT
Organism: Saprospiraceae bacterium; assembly: GCA_041748995.1. GTDB lineage: Bacteria > Bacteroidota > Bacteroidia > Chitinophagales > Saprospiraceae > JABDMH01. The sequence goes on from JBGTCB010000028.1 coordinate 5,226, forward strand.
CAAGTCTTTGCTATTGAAAATGATGAACAGGCATTTGTTAATTTACAAGAGAATATTTTATATAATGATGGTCACAGTATTGAAGCTTGGTGCAAAGGAGATTTAAAGGATTTTGGTTCGGGGTTTTATAAACTTGTACTGGCAAATATTACCCGCAATGTCTTAATCGAACATGCTTATGATCTCGTAAGAATACTTGAAAAAGATGGTTTTCTCGTTGTATCCGGGTTCCTTGCAAAAGATCATGCAATTATTATCGATACATTTCTCGGCCAAGGATTATCAGAAATGGGTTTTATGGAGGAAAACGATTGGATCGCGCAGACATTTCAAAAATAAAA
>JBGTCB010000029.1:0-3198 GCA_041748995.1 Saprospiraceae bacterium
TGGGAAATCTACTATACAGAAATGACTGGCTTGACAAATCCGTGGCTTATCTCTCCATGATCTTCCTTTCCGGAGGGGTTAGCTTGATCCTGAATTACATCATTGAAGGTCAAACCAAAAACTAAATCAGTCCTTTGAATCCAAAAACTAGAAATAACATGAAAACATTCTTATTCCTGGTCGCTACTTTATTTCTTTCTGTTTCTCCCTTTTTTCATTCTATATTGGCACAAACTGAGAAGCAAGATTTAACAAGCACAATCCTGCAAGAAGATAGCCTTTTTTGGAAGGCCTATAATAGTTGTGATGAGGAGGGCATGGAAGAGTTCTTTACGGATGACATTGAGTTCTACCATGACAAAGCGGGCTTAACACTGGGACTGAATGACCTTGTTGCCGGTGTGAAAGAAAAACTTTGCGGCAATGAAAACTTCAGATTAAGAAGAGAGGCTGTGAAAGGAAGCATTGAAGTTTTTCCCTTATCGGGATCGGATGTGATCTATGGAGCGATAATTTCAGGTGAACATGTATTCTATGTCCTGGAAAAAGGGAAGGAAGCAAGATTGGACGGACTGGCAAAATTCACCCACCTCTGGATTCTAATAGATGGTACCTGGAAGATGTCCCGTGTTTTGAGCTACGACCACGGACCCGCACCGTCTACAAGCCATAGAAAGGCGATAAAACTGGCAGGCAACATTCTTGATCAGTTCGTAGGGCAATACAAAGCCCCACAGTCAGGTGTATTGCAGGTTCAAAGGGAATCCGATCTGTTACATTTATTAATAGGGAACCAAAAATATGTCCTCCACGCACAATCTGATAGCACTTTTTTTGTAGAAGACCGGGACTTAACCTTTGAATTTACCAAAAACCAGGAAGGAATTATTTCAAAGGTGACAGTACGCGAACATGGAAACATTGTGGCAGAAGCAGGAAGGTAGTAACTCGGTACGGATGTAAAAAGCCTAGAGATTAATTACACCAGAATGCTATCTTAGATAGTAGGATGGTAAGTGTTGCCCTGTTGGATAAAAGAAATAATGTCAGAGTCAACACACCTGCATCCAACCTGGACCAGATAGTACTCAAAAGATCGGAAAACATGAATCAGACATTCCTTTGAATTAGTGGTCATCTAAGGACTACAACTATAGACAAAGAGAATTAATGACAATTGAAATTTAACTCATACATACCAACCAAACTGACAGGAATTGTTGAACTGATCTGGGAACAGGAGATTTTTGATCCAGGCAGGTTTACGGTATTGCCTTCTGGTAAGGTAGAACTTATTCTTCCCATTCATCCTATTGCAAACCTTGAAGCGATAAAGATTGGATCACAAGATAATCCGATGAACAACTATTCCTGTTTTCTTTCGGGTTTACACACCAGGCCATTGAAAATGACTTTTGAAAAGTTTCACGCATTTGGTGTTCAGATGAAACCGGTTGCTGTGAAGGCTCTTTTCAATATGCCGCTTTGTGGAATCCGGGATTATTTTGTAGAAGGATCGGTTGTCTTTGATACGATCCATATCATGGAAGAACAGCTACATTCCAAAAGCAGTTTTTCAGAAAGAGCACAATGGTTTGAAAATTATCTACTCAGGAAAGTCAATGAAACTGCCGACCTGCACATTGCAATTAATTTGGACAGAGCAATAAGAAGACATATCATTCAAAAGCAGAATGGTTCATCCAAAACTATTCAGGATATTATGGGATATTCCCGAACTCAAACCTATCGCCTGTTCAATGAATGGTTTGGCACTTCAGCTCACTCTTATCAAAAGTTATTGCAGTTTATCCGGACCGTGGAAACTCTTCACGACAGTAATTTAAAACTCATTGACGCAGGGCTCAAGAATGGTTTTTACGATCAGGCGCATTTTATCCGCACTTTTCAAGACTTCTCTGATATGACACCCGGAGAATACCGCAAGCAAATGAGTGCAATTCCCGGGCAGATTTTGCAATGAGCCTCGCTTTGTGGTATGGAACATTCATACAATTATGCCGGGTCGTTTCTTTCAATTTTGCACGGTCAAAAAAATGAAATGAATATGGCAACTAGAAAAACATGGACTTTTGCGGGCGGTGTTTCCATAGCGGGAGCAATATCCATGCTTATTGGAGCAGCATGTTGGGGTGCATCAGGAACCGATCTTTGGCAGGCATTGGCAACCTACCAGATGGAAAATTACTTGTCGCAACTACCTGAGGTAAGACAATTATTGGTCATTAACATCTGCTTTTGGATATTGGGCGCGTTGCTAATGGCAACTGCGGGAACACTGATGGCGGGATTCTGCACTTCAAATCGGGGACTTGCACAAATGGCAAAAGTGTTTTCAGGAACTGGTGCTTCTATTGCAATCGTTTCATTTATAACTATGCTTTCTCTCGCAATAGTTATCCCTTCCTCGGATGTTGCCACTGTTGTTGGGTGGATAGGCGCTCGATTAGATGATATAGCTACAATCTTGATTGTCGGTTTTAGTCCCCTGTGTCTTTCTATTGCAGGTAAAGGAGAATGGGTTCCGGGATGGCTTTTAATATGGGGCTATTTGGCAGGCATTACCGGGTTTCTTGGAATTATTAGTATGTTAACGGGTATTGTAGTCCTCGGATTTATCATTGTTCCTATTGGAATCGGATGGATGATTGCAGCAGGAATTGTGCTTGTTAAAAAAAGTAAAACTGTTGCAGGATAATGAAGATCCGGTAGAATACTTGTGGGTTCTGGAGGGTTCATTCTGCTATCCAATTCTATGGATTAAGTCTCTGATCGCTTCAATATTTTTCATTGGAGTTGCCCCTGTTAGGCTCGTATTCCTTCCTTTTCAAAAAATTGCTCTAAATTTGTTCGAAGTGTCCCACGACCTAATCGATAAGAGGTTTCATTATCTTATGTCAGAGTTTATAATTTTATAATATAGTGTATTTAATTTTAAAAAATACGGAAAATCTATTTTTTAAATATCTACCAAACAACGGAAGAGTAAATCAACACTTATTTAAAATGCAACAGCCTGCCAGTAAGCGAATTTTTACCAGTTTGTATTTTGTATGAGTACATGCCTCCACCGACATTTGACGCGTCCCATTTAACAATCTGTTCTCCATGCAAAATCTGGTTATCCAGGATGGTGTTCACCTCTCGACCAAACAAATCATAGATTTTCAAAGTAAC
>JBGTCB010000030.1:0-12876 GCA_041748995.1 Saprospiraceae bacterium
CCTGAAATTCCTGAATATTTCGTACCATTTCTACCGTCTGATCCCGAAACGCCCTGACTCCACCTTCATTGATGGTGGGATTTATTCCCCAGGTGAGATGAATTACCATCCGGGCATTGGCCTTTTCGATGTCCTCTTTAAATTGATGGAGAATTTCTTGAGGACCACTGGTTACCACCACCACCTGATATTTTTCCGATAAAATATTTTTCTGCACTTCCTCCGTATGCATCCGCGCCAGTCCTTGTCCCCAGAAAATATCCGAAACTGGAAATAACTTTACCGGGGGATAGATTTGTTTCAATATCCGGGTAAAATGATTTTCCAATCCTCCTTCAGAACCGATATAACTATTTCCAACATAATAAATATGTTGTTCATTATTGAGAACCGGTTTCCAATTCGGTTCTTTGCAAGTCATATCGGCAATGGACGGCGCAGGTGATGTACTTATGGGAATAGGAGTCAGGCTGATATTTCCATTTTTCCATTGCCGGTAAATATGCCAGACTCTTTTTTGAATGGCGAGAATAAGCTTTGGATCAAATGTATCCCAAACCGGTAAGCCGACTGGTGATTTACCGGTCAAAGTACAATACAGGGTTGCCACATTGACGATAGTTCCCAGATCATTTTGCACCGATCCACCGGGTACAAAGAGGTAATCCGCCCTAAGATTTTCGTACTTAACCGGATTGATTAAAAGCTCATAAAAAATCAGACCACTGGGTGCAACCGGAATATTTGTTTTGTTTTCATATTCTTTCAATTCCTGCATTTGTTTTTGGGTTTCATCTCTGAAGGCAGACCATCCACCTGGTGAATGCAAAGGGTTGTCAGCCCAGGTGCCAAAAATGATCATTTGCTTTTGGTTACTCCTGATTAAATCGGCCAATTGATCCAAAGTTTCCGTTCGACCGCTCTGTACTATAAGGGTATTTTCAGTGGATGATTTTATTCGCTCTTTAATTTCCTCTGTGAACATTTCATCAAGGCTGGTATGGTTGTACATAGTGATCCAGTGCGTGTTGACCTGCAGAGCTTTTTCCGCTGTTTTCAAGGTCCGTCTGAAATGATGATGCAACCCGCCTTCCGATCCGACCTTGCTGTTACCGATAAAAAGTATACTGTCGCCATTTTGTAAGGATACCTGCGCCTGCCCCACAACCGGGCATCTTAATAAGATGATAAAAATTATATAATAAAGCGCAGATGATGTCGACCTGACCATTTTGTGATGATTTAGAGTAATTTGAAGTTGTTTTTTGAGTTGAGCATTTAATTTAGGAAAAGAATTTATTTCTTATTCAACTAATTCAAATAAGAACTCTCGGAAGTTTATAGTTAATTTTATGTATTTTATTCTAAATAGTCGATTTAACTTTACCGTACTATGCTTTTGCTTAACCCTTCTGCGAAATATGCACAAAGCTGGCTGACCGCATTGAGCGAATTTGAAGCCGAAAATCACCGGGGGTTTTGGAATATGGTCAAAAATCCACAGGATGTTGCCGGGTTCATCCGTCAGGTATTTGAATTTTCTCAGGGGATCAATTTACCGGAAGGTTGGGTGCCGTCAACTACTCTCTGGCTTATCGATCGTAATGAGTTTAAGGGACACATTAACATCCGGCATTGCCTGAATCCCTTTCTCGAAAAATTTGGGGGACATATCGGCTATGCGATCAGACCATCTGCCCGCAATATGGGATATGGTGTGAAAATGCTCGAACTGGCACTACCAGTCGTCAGAAATCTGGGTCTTAAGCAGGTGTTAATCACCTGTGATGAAACGAATATTGCTTCGTGTAAGATTATTGAGAAAAATGGAGGTCGGTTGCAGAATAAAATTGAAAATCAGGAAGGTGTGATGAAACTGAGGTATTGGATTACGCTATGAATTATGAGGTTAGACAAGAGAAAATAAAAAAAACCGGAATTGATTCCGGCTCCGTTTACCTGTTTTAAGGTGAATCAAACTATATGTCAGGCCAACTTGACCTCTAAGGTGTTACTCTATTTTTTTGCTTTTATCTTTTTCCTTCTCAGGATAACGCTCACTGAAGATCTCACCCAATTCCTCACCAAGTTCTTCCAAAGCCCGTTCTAACTCACTCAAATCGATCTTTTTGATCTCCCGGACTGCATCGGTAATCTCATCTTTATAGGAATTCAATTCTTCACGGGTAGGCATGGAAGCTCTCACTTCGTCCATTATCCGGTCTATATCGATCTCAGGAATTTCAATGTCTTCCAGGGTTTTTTCCACTTCTTCCATGGCCTCCTTCCACTCCTTATTAGCGGAAGAAGATTCCTTTTTTTCCGTAGTCTGGCTAAATCCGGCTACTGACAGGATTAGGACAGTAGTCAAAGTCAGAATAAGTCTCAACATTTTTTACTTTGTTTATAGTTTCAGAAAGAAGACGAAGATCGAATCAAAAAGGTTTCATCAGGTCTGATAAATTTTGATTTGTTTAGGATTTCCATCTGTCTTAAATTTATCCGGCAGCACAGTTTCTGGCATGGATCATTATTTGGATATTTTAGGTGCATCGGAAGATCTCCTTAGTCTGGAAGAAAAGGATTTATTGGATAAGCAGGGATTTCTTGTCCTTGGAAAAATCCTGACGGATGATCAGGTTGCCCATATTTGTGCGCGTATTGAATCGCTGATGCATGAAGAAGGATCAAAGGCTGGATCCGAACTACTGGATTCTCCATATATCCGGCATCCCAAAGAAGCAGGAGCAGACAGACTTGCCGATCTGGTAAATAAGGATCCGGTGTTCGAGATATTCTATACCCATCCTAAGATCCTTGCAGCCATCAGCAGGGTGTTAGGCAGAGAAATTAAATTGTCGTCCCTAAATTACCGGGCAGCTAAACCTGGAGCCGGTGAGCAGAAATTGCATGTCGATTGGCACGAAGCAGTTGATCCCGGAGATTATAAGGTCTGCAATTCCATCTGGTTGCTGGATTCCTTTACATCTGACAACGGCGCAACCCGGCTAGTACCAGGTACCCATCTGGATGGACGTGTTCCCCAGGAAGTACTGGCAGATCCGGAGGCACCCCACCCGGATCAGGTCATTCTGGAAGCACCAGCCGGTACAGTAGTTATAGTAAACTCCCATACCTGGCATGGGGGTACCCGTAATATGACGAAGCATTTGCGGCGCTCTATCCACAGCTACTTCTGTCGCCGTGATCAACCGCAGCAAGTGGACCAGCGAAGGTATATACGCCCGGAGACCAGACAACGGCTCGATCCGGCAGTTTTAACCCTGCTCGACGTCTGATAACCTTTCCGAAAGTAGGTACCCAGTAATTAATCCGGGTATTGAATGCCCATAGATCGGATCGATCTGATGAAACACCGGCTAACCAGGTTGATGGTGATCGGTAGTTTTACTTACGATCGTATGGTTAAAACTTCGTTTACTGCAACTTAATCGAATTCGGGAGAGTATTAGAGGTAGTTGATCGAAATAATCCGTCTTTTTGGCGAGTTTGATCGTTCTTTGCACATTATTGCCTGATGAACTATGAAAAAACTAACCTTGAGCATCTTGCTCATGGGTATAGCCGTGATAGGTTATGCTCAAAATGCCACGATTGCCGGAGATTTGAAGGACCCTTCTGAACAACCGGTCATTTATGCCAACATTGCGCTGCATCAGATATCGGATTCCGCTTTGATCAAAGTAGAAGTTTCGGATGAGGAAGGTCATTTCCAATTTGAGGATGTCATGCCAGGAGATTATTTTCTGAAGGTATCTTATATAGGATTTAGTGATTTAGCCAGGTCAGTATCGTTGGCTCCCGATCAGGATTTGGACCTGGGATCATTGATTTTCAACAATACAGCAGTTGATTTGGAGACCGCTACAGTGACTGCAGCCAGAGTAATGGTTGAAGTAAAACCGGATCGGACCGTCTTTAATGTGGATGGGACAATAAACAGTGCCGGTGACAATGCTTTGGGATTGTTGCGTAAAGCACCTGGAGTATTGGTTGATAATAATGACAATATTTCGGTGCTTAGCCGGTCTGGAGTTCTGGTGTATATTGATGGAAAAAGACTGCCTTTGCAAGGGGAGGATTTAAGCAATTACCTGCAGAACATTCCCGCCGAGCAAATTGACCGGTTTGATATTATTACCAATCCCAGTGCTAAATATGAAGCTCAGGGGAATGCAGGTATTATCGATATTCGCTTGAAGAAAAATAAAAATGAAGGAGCAAATGGTAGTATAAGTTCCAATCTGACTCAGGGCGAATATACCCGGGGAAATACCAGTGTGACTGGCAATTACCGTAACAAAGGAATTAATGTTTTTGGCAACGCCGGTTATTCCGGAGGTAAGAATTTCAATACACTGGACTTTGTAAGCTACCAGAATGGCTTACAACTTGATGAAACCAATCGTTTTGAACGGGAACATAAATCGTACGATTACCGAATTGGAACTGATTTTTTTATGAATAAGAACAGTACTTTCGGTTTTATTGTCACCGCCAGAAATAGCGATGGCTTTAGTGATTCTAAAAACCGGGTCACCATTGCCAGAGAAATTACCAGCGATCTCAGAGACAGTATATTGATAGCTTCCAGCAATGCTGATTTTCTCCGCACTGAAAATACGTATAACCTTAATTATCGCTTCGAAAAAGAGCAAACGACTCTGAATATAGATGCAGACTACGGTCGTTACCGCAATGAAAATGTTCGTTTTCAACCGAATCGGTATTTCGATCCATCTGGGGAGATTTTATTATCGGAAGTTATCAATTCCTTTGACACCCCTCGTGATATTGATATTTACACATTTAAAGTTGACTATGAAACCGGACTGGGAGCCGGTAAGTTAGCAGCAGGTACAAAGCTGAGCCGGGTAGGTACCGACAATACATTTCTCTTTTATGATGTGATCAGCGATCAGGAAATAGTAAATAATCAACGTTCCAATCAGTTTGATTATGAAGAAATGGTCTATGCCGGATATGTCAATTATGCAACACCGCTGGGAGATAAATGGAATTTTTCTGCGGGCTTACGTGCAGAACAGACGGATGCAGTGGGAGATCTCCAGGCTTTTGATCCCGAACTTCAGGAACCACCGGTAGAATTTAAATACCTGAGTTGGTTTCCTTCAGCTGGATTGACCTATCAGGTATCCCAGCAAAATACCCTGGCTCTTAACTACGGACGTCGTATTAATCGACCAGATTACAATGTTTTAAATCCATTTAATAATCAATTAAGTGAGTTGTCATACGAAAAAGGAAATGCTTTTCTGCAGCCGGAGATAGTGAATAATCTGGAACTGGGATATACACTAAAATATCGTTATAATTTTAAAGTTGGTTACAGTCGTACGATCGATCAAATAACCCGTTTGATCGCACCGAGTGAAACAGATGTCCGGGCTAGTTTTATTACCTGGGAAAATCTGGCCACCCAGACGATTATCAGTGTAAATATCAGTGCCCCGATTCAGGTTACAAAAATTTGGAATGCATATGTTAATTTAAGCGCTTCTTACCTGAATAATCAGGCAGATTATGGAGATGGAGCAATTGTAGATGTTCAGGCTGGAACCTATAATATCTTTCAACAGCATACCATTGATTTACCTAATAAATTTAAAGCCGAGGTTTCCGGTTGGTATTCCGGACCAGGAGTTTGGGGTGGTGTATTCCGTTATGACCCCAGCTGGAGTTTAAATCTTGGTATTCAGCGTAAATTTCTAAAAGACAACCTGAATGCTAAATTAAGTATCCAGGATATTTTCTATGAAAGTGGTTGGGAAGGATATTCACGGTTTAATGGACTGTATTCAGAAGGTCGTGGTAATTGGGATAGCCGACAGGTCAGTCTCAGTCTGAGCTATAATTTCGGCAATCAAAACATTAAGTCCCGCCGGAGAAATACCGGGCTGGAAGATGAATCGAAGAGGGTGGGAAGTTGAACAGGAATTGTGGTTTTATGGTTTTATGGTATTGTGGTTAAACAGTTAGTGTTGAACTGTTGAATCGTTGAACTGAACCTTGCCGAAGCATCCCTTTTTATTGCAGAGAATACCTTTTCAGGAACAATCTTTAAAGTCAATAAAGTAAATTTTCAAAGTGTGAGTTGGACGTTTACTGATCGAGTAAAGATCAATTCATTCCACATTTTCCTCATTTGATTCCAAAGGTGCTTGATTGATCAACGGTCTCTTTGCACTTTTGCTCCGTGGAACAGAAAGTTTGATTTCTGTTAAATTTAAATAACAACTAAAAAAAACTAAAAAATAAATTGATATTATGCGTAATGAGTATTTTCTATTAATCGGCCTGATATTTCTATTGAATTCCTGTGCCAAAGATATTATTGATGGCAATGGTCAGCTGATTCTCCAGGAGAGAAATGTCCGGTCATTTACCAGTATTGAAGTTGCAGGCGATATTGATATAAAAGTGATTGAAGGCAATGACTTCCAGGTTAAAGTCAGGAGTCACAGCAATATTATTCCATTCCTTAAAACGGAATTGAAAGGTAAGACATTGGAGGTATCCTATAAAACAGGAACCCAGGTCATTAATGCCCGATCGGAAGTCACAGTAACCATGCCGGTGTTAGACGGTCTTCATCTCTTCGGTGATGCCACTATTATTTCCAGCGGATATTTTCAGGGCGATCTTTTGGAATTGACTGGCATCGGAAATGGAAGCATCATTTTGGAATCTGGTAGCTATAACCAGCTGGAAATCAACAATACCGGACAGTGTCAGATCAAAGCCTTTAATCTGGAAGTTGACCGTGCCGATATAGTGACTAACGGAAATGGCAATACCGAAGTGCGGGTCAATGACCTGCTGAAAGCTACTATCAATGGCAATGGTAACGTGTATTACAAGGGTGATCCGCAGCTAATTACCAATATCAATGGAAACGGAGAAGTCATCAAGAAGTAAGTTTTCGAACATACAACTTCTGCGTTAATAATCATCCGGGACCATGAGGCTGTTGAAATACTCAGGTTGATGCTAAAAGAAGATGAGAACGGCTGTAAACTTTTTACAGTAAATATGATCGGACGAGTATCGGCACAGATTGAGTATTCCAACAACCTTCTATCACTCGATCATAAAAAATCGGATGTGATTAAATGGTTGAATCAAAGGAGAATATCACCTTCATTTTACTACCAACTATTCTTCCTGGCCTAATCAGTTCGAAATATGGTCCACCAATAAACCAACCAGCGATGCTTCATATGAGCAACAAGTTTGCCATCATATGAGGGGAGTCTCCAACTGAGCCAGAGATGCCTCAATCTCTTCCTGGGTAATTTCGTGTTTGACTAATTTTCCGGCGAAATAATCTTCGTAGGCTTTCATATCAAAATTACCATGACCACAGAGATTGAACAAAATCGTCTCTGATTTTCCCTCCCTCTTACATCGTTCTACTTCCCGGACAACCGTAGCTATCGCATGATTGGCCTCGGGGGCCGGAATAATTCCTTCCGCCCGTGCAAATTTAACACCGGCATCAAAGACCTCAAGCTGGTCATGGGCACAAGCCTCAATCAGTTGATCCTTCAATAACTGACTCACAACGACCCCCGCACCATGGTATCGGAGACCTCCGGCATGGATCGGTGCCGGCACAAAATTGTGCCCTAAAGTATACATTGGTAGGAGGGGAGTCATACCTATAGTGTCACCAAAATCGTATCGAAATACTCCCCTGGTCAGTTTTGGACATGAAGATGGTTCGCTGGCAATACAACGTATTTTATTTCCCTCTTCCAGATTAAAGCGAAGAAATGGAAATGAAAGACCGGCAAAATTGCTGCCTCCGCCAAATGGTGCGACGACAATATCTGGTAAATCACCGGCTTTCTCCATTTGCAGTACTGCTTCTTGTCCTACGATGGTCTGATGGAGCAAAACATGATTTAAAACACTACCCAGCGAATATTTCGTCTGGTCATCAGAGGCGGCTCTCTCGATTGCCTCGGAGATGGCGATGCCTAAAGAACCGGGAGAATCAGGATCCATCGCCAGGATTTTCCGGCCAGCCTGAGTATGGTTTGTCGGTGACGCATAGACCTTAGCTCCCCAGGTATTCATCATCATCTTCCGGTAAGGCTTTTGGTCGTAGCTTACTTTCACCATATATATTTCACACTCAATTCCGAAAAGATTACACGCAAAACTCAACGCACTTCCCCATTGTCCTGCGCCGGTCTCGGTTGTTATCCGTTTGACTCCTTCCTGCTGGTTGTAATAAGCTTGTGGAATGGCGGTGTTCGGTTTGTGAGAACCGGAGGGGCTTCCTCCTTCGTACTTATAATAGATTTTTGCTGGTGAATCCAGTGCCTTTTCGAAATTGTGCGCTCGATAGAGTGGAGTTGGCCGCCAAAGGGTATAAATATCCCTGATCGCTTCGGGTATATCCACCCATTTTTCTGTGGTAACTTCCTGCTTGATTAATTCCATGGGAAATAGCGGTGCCAGTGCTTCAGGTCCAATTGGTTGTTTCGTGCCCGGGTGTAAAGGAGGAAGAGGTTTGTTAGGCATGTCAGCCACTATATTATACCATTTTTCAGGAATTTCTTTTTCGGTTAAGGTGATTTTTCTATTTAACATTATTACGAAGATTTTAGGGCAACTCTATTAACCCCATTCATGGTAAAAACAATTTTCTTCGAAAATTTATTTAATAATATACTTTGCCATACTTCGTTGATCGTCAGTCAGATAGCTACGGCTATCTTCCTTCCTCTAGCCTTGTCTGGCTTGTATCTTATTAAATTTTTACTCATTCAGAGGTAAATAGAGGTGCCCTTTATTTACAAATAGGCCTGAAGATAAAGAATACTGATAAAGCCGGGAGCTTTAGTCTCAATACTTTTTCCGAAATTTTGAATTCCTGTTGCTGGTGCCGCCAGCGAACCGCTCTGCAGGTCTTGTAACCGGAATCGATTTTAAGGTCTGCTGTCCGATCTTGATTTTTATAGCTTAATTAAGAGCTGGGTTCATTACTAGTAAACCAGTCATCAATCACTTTATATCGTGTACGTATCCGGACACTCCTTGTACGATTATGTACATTAGATCATTCAATGATAGTTTTGTAATATACAGATAACCAATGTTTTGTCTTGTTGGCATGACCGTTGATTTAGTTCGGGTGAAGGCCTGGCACCCGGTTTCTTACATAAAGAGAATTTTCATAATGGAAAATTGATTTAAACAAAAATGTTTGGGGAACATCTGAATGTTGCCTGGAAGAATTATCCTCTAACGAGGCAGAGGCAGGGATTGTAAAATCAACTGTCGTAAATCCGGCAGACAGCTTAATAAATGAATAAAAGTTAAACCCAATGTATTCCAACTATTTGAAGATCGCCATTCGCAGTCTCCTGAAAAATAAATCCCAGTCTCTCATTCTGATTGGTGGTCTTGCAGTAGGAATGGCAGCATGCATTCTCCTTTTGCAATATGTGACTTTTGAATTGAGCTATGACGATTTTCATCAAAAAAAGGAAAATATCTACCGGGTGGTCAACGAGCGATTCCAACAGGGCCAATCGGTGCAAAAGGGAACCATTACGTACCCGACGATCGGTCCGGCTATGAAGGAAGAATTTCCAGAAATCATCAATGCAACCCGGATCGGTTATAGTTCGGATTTCATGCTTACTATAGGAGACCGGATAGAGCTTGTTGAACCAGGTTTGTGGGTTGACCATCATTTTTTAGAGATTTTTGATTTTAATCTGATAGCCACTGAAGATGAGACCATTCTCGATGAAACCAATGAAATTGTATTGACCCAGGCATTGGCTGATCGCTTTTATCCAGCCGTAAAGGGCAATTATCAAGCTTTGATTGGTGAGAACCTTTTGGTAGATCGATATCAGGAACCTTTTAAAATTGTGGCTATTTGCGAGGATGTACCGGAAAATTCATCGTTACAATTTGATCTGCTGGTCAGTTATGCATCCTGTATCCGTTATTGGGGTGAACAAGCAGATAACAGTTGGCAGTGGTCTGACTTTTACCATTATCTGGAGTTAGCTGAGGGTACTGACCCTGTCAGATTAGAGGCAAAATTTCCGGCTTTTTCAGAACGTCACTTCCGGGGTCAGGAGGTTTCCGGTAGTGAAGAAGTTTTTACGCTGCAGCCTCTCGATCACGTGCATTTGTACTCAGCAGGGTTAGAGTATGAGATAGGTAAGATTTCCAACGGAAGGGCCGTCTGGTCGATGCTGGTGGTAGCATTTTTTCTAGTAGTGGTGGCCTGGATTAATTACATCAATCTGGCAACTGTTCGCTCGATTGAGAGATCTAAAGAAGTGGGTATCCGCAAAGTCGTGGGTGCATCCAGGGCTCAGCTCATGTGGCAATTTTTAATGGAGTCGCTTTTGGTCAATGCCATTAGTCTGGTAATGGCAATCGCCATAGCCAGTCTGGTGTACCCCTGGTTTGCAATCAATTTTGGGATCAGCCTGGATGCAATGAGTTTTTATCAAGGCAATCTTGCTGACTTCTATCTATTGTTTTTTTTATTGGGACTTTTAATAGCAGGAGTGCTTGTATCGGGAGCTTATCCCGCCTGGTTATTGTCATCACCACATGTCTCCGGGGTATTAAAAGGAGTCTTTTCCAAAAATCTGGCCAGCACCGGATTTCGCAAAGGTCTGGTTATTTTTCAATTTACCATGTCCATTGCATTAATCTCATTGATCGCACTGGTATCAAAGCAAATTCGATTTATGAGTAGTCAGGACCTGGGTATCAATATAGATCAGATCATCACCATCAATTCTCCGGAAATGACCGGCTTTGACAGCACCTTTATCGACAGGATGAATGCCTTCAAAGGTGAACTGGAAAGTATACCGGGAGTAGAAAGTGCCGCTACTTCCAGTCGCGCTCCCGGTGAGCGGATGGGCAGAATTTTCCAGATCCGGAAAACGGGGGTAGATGCCGGTGAACAGACATATACGAGCAATGCTATCAACACAGACTATTCCTATTCCGAGACTTATGGCTTGTCACCTCTGGCCGGTCGATTTTTTCGAAAAAGTGATCATAACATCGATTTTAATCAGATTGATAAAATAGTTATTTCGAAAGCTACTGTCTCTATGTTAGGATATCCCTCCAGTGAAGAAGCGATTGACCAGCATTTGAGGTTTTGGGAAAAGGACTGGCAGATTGTTGGAGTGGTTCCCGATTTCCATCAGCGGTCATTGCATCATGGTATCGAACCCATCATCTTTGTTCCGACTTATAGTCCCGGCAATCTTTTATCACTAAAGATTGCTACCACGAATATTGAGGAAACAATTGCCCTGGTACAAGCAAGGTATCAGCAATTTTTTCCCGGAAATACCTTTCAGTATAATTTTCTGGATGACAGTTTTTCCAGGTTGTATTTGTCTGATATTCGCTTTGGTAATATTCTGTCCTTTTTTACACTCCTTACAATTATCATTGCCAGTCTGGGTCTTTTTGGACTGGCTTCCTATACCACCCTGCTTCGCACCAAAGAAATCGGAGTGCGTAAGGTTCTGGGTGCCACTTCGATAAACATTATAGCCCTGTTAAATAAGGATTTTATGAAACTGATTGGGATAGCTATTGTCACAGCAGTTCCACTATCCTGGTATTTTATGGAAAAATGGCTGGAGGAATTCGCCTATCACATAAAGATTGATTGGTCGATTTTTATAGTTGCATCCGTACTGGCTATTTCCATTGCTTTTATTACCGTTAGTTTTCATAGTATTAAAGCTGCGTTAGCTAATCCGGTTAATTCACTAAGAAATGAATAAAAACAGGCTATCGGAAAATTTAAATTCCAGGAATTCACATCCACTTGTTTCGAAGTGAATAAGGAAAATAATGGAAATCAGGATCATAAGCCGGAATTTCAAAATCTATAGGGAATCTATTAATATCTGGAATACTCATGATTTTATTTAATATTAAGACTACACTGCGCAGGTTGGGAAGGAGTCCAATGATTTCATTCATTAACCTTTCCGGACTGGCCCTGGGTATTGCCTGTGCGTATCTCGGTATAGCATACGCGTAGCATGAATTGTCTTATGAAAAGTCATTTTCAGACTCCGATAAAATATACCGGGTTGGTGTCGATTTTATGAATATGGGAGGTTTTGCTGTAGGTCCTGAATATCTTACTGAATATATGCTAAGCCACAGCAAGGTGGTGGCCTCACAATGTCGTGTAAGTGTACGGGGAGAGATAGCGATAGAACGGCAGAACCAGTCCGTCAAGGCAATTTTACTGGCTTGTGATGCTACTTATTTCACTATGTTTGATTTTCCACTTCTGGCTAAGGATGGTCGGACGCTTTTGGCAGACCCGGACCAGGCAGTGATTAGCAAGGATTTTGCACTTCGATGGTTCGGACGAACAGATGTAACCGGGAGTGTGATCGAATTACCGCTGGGTGAGGGAATGAAGGACTTTGTGGTTGCAGCTGTAGTCGATAATTCCCGGACAGCCACTCACATGATTGGTGATATCTGGATTCCGATATATCCTTTTCTGCAACAGGAAAGATCCTGGTATTCGGCGGCTTATTACACGTACTTTAAGCTTAAAGATGCAGCAGATCTTCCTGTCTTTGAACGGGAACTCGATTATATTCTCCAAAGTGAAATTTATGAAAATTTTGGAAAATCTGGTGGACTTACCTACGAGGGTGTGTATGACAAATTGCATCAAGCTGCAGCGGCAATTACTTTCTTGACCATGTTCCACTCATTTGCTTTCTGATAACATCTTAAGTTTGCAATGGCTTGGCATCCATATATGGACCAGCGTTGTCCTGAAAGTTTCAT